>JAUVSA010000067.1 GCA_030597345.1 Bacillota bacterium | reverse complement strand
GGCGGCGTCAATGCCCTCAACTTCCCAATCGCAGTGCTCGGCGACTCCTTTCAGGAAGAAAGGAAGTCCACAGCCGATCTCGAGCATACGACCGGTGGGAGATGTTCGGGAGAGCCGCCTCCCGTAGGCCGCGCCGAAACGATAGTGCCGTGGGTAGCGCCGATAGGCGTCCAGCGCTCCGCGTCCAGGGGGATCGGGATCCCAGTAGCCTGCATCATAGAGCGCTGCGATCTGTTCCGGAACAAGCACCGGATTAACGAACAGCAGGCCACAATCCCTGCAGCGAGCAACATCGACATTCATCTGTCCCCGCAGCGAGATGGCACAATCCAGGCTCAACTTCATGCCACCGCAGAACACACACGGGTCGTAGGGCATCGCTATCTCACTGGCTGCTGTTTCATGACCTCAGGCAGCACAAGCTGCCAGACTCCAGATGGAGGTTATGAAACAGCAGCACAAGCCGCCAGGCGCCAGCAGGCGCATTTCGTGCCAGCGTCTCTAGCGGACAGCCAGGCGAGTGAGGGTTATGAAATGCGCTCTGGGGACTCGATCTGTCCAGCTCTTGTGCCATGATAGCACATCCTCGACCGGCTCAAGCAGGATGCCTTCCACCGGTTAGCATCAAGTCAACGCAGCTGCGGTTGATGAGGCGGTGAGTGTCGTGCTCGACCAACTGCAGCGAGGGCGCGAGCGTCGTCCGATAGAGGGCGCCTTCACGCCGGCGCAGCCGGCTCGGCGGTGAGGAGAGCATCCTCAATGGCCTCCGCCGTTCTCCCTCTTGTTGTGCCAACATAGTGCCCGACGATCGCCCGCGCTTCCTCCGCGGCCAGCGGGCCGCACCGGCGCGCGAGCTGCCGCATCTGATGCAGCACCCGGCTGCGTGTCACGCGCCGGCCCGGGTGTATCTGGTCGAGATCCGTCAGCCAGTATTCCAGGCCGCCGTCTGATTCTCGCGTGAGCACATTCTTCACCAGGTCCCGCAGGTATATGCCGCGGTCGTGCCAGCCCCGCATCTGGTCGGCGAACCCCTGAAGCAAACCTCGGCGCGCCTCCGAGCCCTCGCCCACTCCCCGCAGCCGGAGGTGATAGGGGATCGCCCGCTCCAGCCACTCAGTCGCCAGGAACTCTATGGGAGCCCCATCTCGCGCCCGCGTCACCGCCGCGCCCACCGCCCGCGGCGTAAGGATGCCCAGCCGCGGCAGCAGGTGGGCGGCCCGCCAGGCGCGGTCCACACGGGAGCATCTCAGAGCGCGCTCGACGTCGTGCCACGCGTGGCCCCGCGGGAACTCCTTGACGAAGAACTTCTCCCCGCCGTCCGCCGGCGTCACGGCCGCGCAGCGGAAGTTGATCGTCTCCACCGTGCCGGTGCCCGCATCTCCTTCTCCCCGATAGAGCGCGACGAGGTCGCGGACCAGGTCGGGAGCGCGTCCGGCCGCCGCTCGCACGCGCCACTCCGGGTATGTTCGTCGCACCCCGGGCGCGCCCAGCCCAAGGTAAAATAGCAGGCAGAGCCTCATCTGCGCCGCCTGCCGCCTCGCCGCCGGCCACGGCCGCGGCATATCGGGCTCTGTCCGGGGCTGACTCATTTTCCTCTGCTGCCTCTCTCTCCGCTTCCCCGCGCGGCCCGCGGCCAGGGCGCAGGCACCAGCACGTCTCCGCCCAGCTCCGGCGCCGCCGCGGCACGGATCTTCCTTCCCGCTACCAGTTCCCCGACCGCGCGGTCGACCTCGGCCCTGTCCCACGCGAAGAGCCAGGCGATGTCGGCCGCTGTGGTGGCGACCACGTTGCTGATGAACTGCGCGACGATCTTCCTGCGGGCCTGCTCCCGGGAGAGACGGCTTGCCGCGGCGAGCGATTCTGCGGGCGCCAACCTCTCCACCAGATCCCACCGATGGTGGCTCCAGCCCGCCGTGGTGCCGCCCGCCGCAGCGATGAGAAATCGAGTCTGGAGGTCCACCAAGATGCTCTTCACCCGGCGGGTGTTCTCCTTGCTGCGGGGACCGAACGCGAGGCGTATCTCGCGCGTCATCAGCTGTCCTTGATCTGCCAGCAGGTCGAGGATCTGCTTCTCCGCGCGGTCGAGCACGCCATCCCGGTATAGCCGCCAATAAGGGCGCGGGTCGGCGTAGGCCGCGAAGAACGGCGGAAACCACTCCCACGCAATGAATGTGCCGCGCCGCCTGAGGACCTTCGCGTAGTAGCACGCCTTCCTCTCGGGCAGAGTCTGCTTCCAGTCCCACCAAACCCACTCGCCTCCGGCCGCTGCGTGCACCGAAGGCAACTCAGTCCCGGAGATGCCCATCAGCAGCACGAAGCCGAGTTCGGAGATGAGGCGTAGCGCGCCGCGCTCGCTGGTGATCTGGCGCGCCCGCGCCGTCCGCCACCGGTGAGCGCGCGCTCGTTCGATCTCCTTCAGGGAAATCGTTCGCGCAGCCATGGCTCGCAGTCCGACTTCCGCGGCCCGCGCCCGCAGTCCTGCCCTGCTGCGCCAAGATTTCACCGGGCAGGACCAGGTGGACCAACGGCGAAGCCGCGGGTTGAGCAGCGAAGAGGGAGGGTCTGAGGACGGTGGCCGCGGGTGCTGGCTGTGGGCCGGCCGTCCATTATCCAGACAGCAAATGAGCGATCGGACCGAGACGGACTCCCACGACCGGCGCGCCCGGAAACTGTGGGAGCAAGAGCTGCCGGAAGAAGCCATCCTGGCCTGGGAGCAGGCGCTCTCCTTGGATCCAGACTCCGTGGAAGTGCTCGCAAACCTGGCCTGGGCACTCAGCCAGCAGGGGCAGGTCTCAAAGGCCCTGGCGGCCGCTGTCCGCGCGGCCGAACTCGCGCCCGAGGCAGAGCACACCCACCACACACTGGGCCAGGTCTACTATCGCGCCGGTCGCTTCGACGACGCCATCGCCGAGTATTCGAAGGCACTGAGCCTTCGGCCCGACGAGGCCCTGCTGCACTGTGACCTCGGCGACGCGCTCTACTCTGCAGTACGCTTCGTGGAGGCCGCCCACGAGTATGAGACCGCCCTCCGCCTCGGCAGTGATGACGCCTATGTCCACCTATGGCTCGGCTGGGCGAAGCTCCAGCTGGGCGAAGAGGAGGCCGCCACCTCTGCCTTCGAGCAGGCGCTCGAATTGGCGCCAGACTGGCCTGAGGCGCTCTATGCGATGGGCCAGATGTCCTGCGCGCGGGGCGACTACGGGCCAGCACGCGATCACCTGGAGCGGTCCCTCGAGTTGTCTCCTCCCGAAGATGAGGAAGGTCGCGCGGCGGCGGCGTCAGAGCTGGGCAACGCCTTCCGCGGAATGGGCGAGCTCCGCCCGGCCATCGGGCGCTATCAGGAGGCGCTCTCTCTCGACCCGACCCACCCGGCCGCTCGCTTCAACCTGGGCCTGACTTACTCGGACCTAGGTGAACACAATCGGGCCGTCGAGCAGTTCGATATCCTGATCCAGCTCGACCCCGAGGACGCAGACGCGCACGTCGAACGCGGCAGCGCTCGCCTCGCGCTGGACAAGCACGATGACGCCATCGAAGACTACCAGGCCGCCCTCGCGCTTCGGCCGGACGACCCGCCGGCACTCAGCGGCCTGGGCTCCGCGTACTACGCGTTGGGCCTGTACGACCTTGGGGCCGAGCACTACTCGCGGGAAACATCGGTCTCTCCCGACGACCCATGGGCGCGGTACAACATGGGTCTGGCCTTGGAGGCGGCGGGGCGACATGCCGAGGCCGATGCGAGCATGGAGGGGGCCTGGGAGCGCGGTCAGGAGGACCCCGAGCTGTGCACCGCGCTCGCGCTCGCCCTTACCTCCCTCGGACGAGAGCAAGAAGCCGCGGTGCGCGCCGCGCGACGGGCCTGCGGCCTCTCTCCCGACAGCGCCGAGGCGCGGGACGCTCTCGCCACGGCTCTCTGCTCCAGCGGCGCCCACGAGGCCGCGCTCGGACCTGCTCGAGAGGCGCTCAGACTCGCGCCGGAGTCGGCGGAATACGCCTACAACCTCGGACTCGTTCAGGAGGCGCTGAGCGATGCGCCAGCCGCGCGGGAGAGCTTCCTGCGGGCACTGGAGCTGGCTCCCGACTTCGAAGAGGCGCGAGACGCCCTTCGGCGCGTCGACGACATCGCATGACCCCACCGCGGCCGCCGGGCGGCCGCTATTCCGCTTCCTCCTCCGCGATGGCGCGCAGGAGGGCGCGCCCCACCTGGCCCAGCGATTCCGGCGAGCACTTGTCCGGTGTGTCTGCCAGGGTGTGCCAGTACGGGTAGTCGAAGTCGATCACATCGATACACGGGATACCCTTTCGCAGCAGGGAAACGTGATCGTCCATGATCGCAGGCCCGCGTTCCCGCACGAAGGCCTGGCTCCCCGCGCGGGCGGCGGCTCCCCAGATGCGGTCCACCACCAGCGGCGCCTGTTTCAGCGAATACTCCTCGAAAGGAATCCTCAGGTCCCGGTCTCCCACCATATCGAGGAGCACGGCCCAGTCCACCGGCGGGCCTGTGTAGCGCTCCGCGAAGACCCGGGAGCCCAGGAACATATCCGACAGGCTCTCCCCGTAGTCCTCACCGTCGAAGAGCACGATAGTGACCCGCTGCTTCGGAGGATCAGCCCTGAGAGCGCGGGCTATCTCCAGCAGCACCGCCACTCCGGAGGCTCCGTCGTTGGCTCCCAGGATTGGCTTCTTTCGATTGCCGGGGTCGGGGTCACGGTCGGCGATGGGGCGAGAGTCCCAGTGTGCACAGAGGAGGACGTGGCGTTCGCCCCGGGGATTGAAAGTGGCGATGATGTTCCGCAGCGGGAGCCGTCTTTCTCCCACTGCTACGGTGAACCGCCGCACCACCACCTCATCCGTGGACCCGCCCAGCTCCCCGGCGAGCCACTGCGCGCATCCTTCGTGCGCAGCGCTGCCGGGAACGCGGGGGCCGAACGCACACTGGCGCACGAGGTCGCCATAGGCCCGCCCCGCGTCGAAGGGGCGTGACTTCACCTCCGCCGCCCACAGCGCCGCTGCAGCCCCGGTAATCGAGAGCGCAACGGACAGGATGATCGAGAGGTTTCTCATGCAGCGATTGCCCGGACTCGGAGAGTTGTGACTACGACCTTGCCCCGCGCGCCGGCAGGGCCATCACGTCGAGGGCTCCATCGTGGCAGGCCGGCTTTGCCTACTCCGCGAGTTGGAGTGTGTTTACGTCTGTATCCGCATGGGGACGGCGGCAGAGCCGCACGCCCTCCAAGCGGGCGATGGCGATCTCAGCCAGGTACAAGACGCGGCATCCCGGCTCGAGATGTCCCATGTAGGTCTTGTCCTCGATCGAGATGCAAGTGTGCAAGTGCGGCGCATACTCGGCGATGATGCCGTCTATGCTCACCAACTCAATCGGCCCTTCGTAGTCAACAAACTCATTCGCGGGGGGGTACCCAGTGCCCGTGATGTAGTGGAGCCGCCCCCGGTCGAGGGTGCCTATGCCCGAGAGCACGATCCCGGAATGGATGTCCTTGTCTCTGGCTGCCGCCTCAATCGAGCCCAATACGTCCTCGCCCTGATCGAGACGCAGCGTGATGATCTCCCCGAGCCGGCCGCCGTCGAAGACGTCCATGCCTTCTCTCCTCTGAGACCCCTTCTCAACGAGACCCCTTCTCAAGATGGTGCGTGCGGCCCCGGTCCCACCTTGGAGACGTTCTCGCCCCGCCCTGCATCACCTCTGCCCGAGGCGCGCCAAAAGCCGGCAGCACCAAGGTGCGAAGGCCGGCTCCGACGGTACGGCTCCAGATATCCCCGCTCGAACGCAGCCCAACCAGGGCCCGCCCGTCCGCTACATGACCCGAATCGCCACCATAAGGGCGGTGGCTACAACGGCTGCGCCAACGCCCAAAAGCAGCCAGAAGCTGTCAATCCCGGATTTCGTCGCGGCCTTCGCCAACAGGGCGTTGCAGGACTTGCACCGGAACCGGGTATACGGGTTGCTAACTCCACAGCTCGGACAGTCCACCCCCACCAGTTCAGGCTCGCGCCGCACCCGCTCCCACCTTGTCTCCGACTTGCTCCCGATCTTCACGGGCAGGATGGCGTTACAGCTTCCGCATCGAGTCATTCCTTCTTCATTGACGGTGTTGCACTTCCGACACATCGACATCTCGCAGCTGCCTCCGAAATCTCTGATTGGTGCTCTGGGCCGTGCCTCGGTCTCGTCCGACAGGCACACTGAAAGGTCAGCCGCACTGACCGCCATCTGGTTGATCTATCAGGTGCTGGTTCTATCCAAGCGCGCGGTCGTACATCCTCGTTGTTCCATACCCCTCGTCGCAGGGATCCAAACTGGCGTGCTTGCTTCTGCATGTCCATGTTCCGTCCCTTCTGGCGCCTTCCGGCACAATCCGGACGGGCCGAAGGAAGCCTCCCACCTGCGGCGAAGCTGATCGTGTATCCGACTGATACAGGGAGCACCTCCCATGGCACGCGCCTTCGTCTCCTGCGCCTCTTTGCTGGCGATCATTCTGGGTTCGTTCGCGGGGGCGGCCCAGCCCCTACAGCAATCGGAGGTAGTCTGCCCCCGCGTCGCATTCCCACCCGTGCTCGACGGTCGCCTCGAGGACTGGCCGCGCCTGCCGCAGGCCCTCATTTCCGGGACCGAAAGCTGGCACCCCGCAGCCGCTGAGTTCGCGGAGGACGGCGGCCCCGAGGATGTCTCCGTCGAGGTCCGTCTTGCCTGGGACAATCAATCCCTCTACCTCGCCCTGGAGGTCCGAGACGATAGCTTCGTCCAAGTGGCCTCTGCCGCCGAGATCGACCGCGGCGACAGTCTCGTTCTCTCCATCAGCGACACTGCCACCGGGGCGATGAGCCAGTTCGTCGTCGCCATGTTGAGCCGCCGCGGTCAGATTGACAGGCGCGGCTCGCTCGTCTGGCGTGCAGAGCCCGCTGTCAGCGCGGGGGATGTGAACACGATAGGTCGGGCGCTGTGGGCGCGACCGGTGGAAGACGGCGGCACACGCACCACCTACGAGCTGAACATCCCTTGGTCTGAACTCAGGCCCATCCGCCCGATCCCCGAAAGCCACATCACTCTCGTCATCTCTGCCTGTGACGATGACGGGGAAGGCCTGGAGGGATGCCTGGAAGGCTCCATCACGGCACTCCTCTCCCCCGCCGGTGTGGCCACCGTCGGCGGCCCACCCGAGCCAGCGCCACCCCCGGCCTTGCCGCCCCTCTTCTCTGTCCCCGACGTCGCGCGATTCGACCGCACCTGCTTCGTTCTCAGCGACCGGGATGTCTTCATGTTCGGCGGCCAGATCGACTACGCCCGCCTGCCCCGGGAGACCTGGGCCGATCGCATCGCGCTGCTCAAAGAGGCCGGCCTCAACACGGTTGGCGTCACCGTGCCCTGGTCCTATCACCAGCCTGCTGCCGGGCAGGCCGATCTCGCCGCACTCGAAGACTTCCTTGAGCTGTGCGAAGAGGCCGGCCTATGGGTGCAGTTGAGCCTCGGGCCGTACTCGGGGGAGGACTGGGAGGCGGGCGCCGTCCCGGAGTGGGTGTTGAGTTCGCCCGCCTCGGAGACGAGGCGCGCAGCCTCCGAGAAATGGTTACAGGCTCTGCTTCCCGTGGTGGCTAGACATCAGGTAACCACTGGCGGCCCCATCTCGTCCGTGGTCGCACGCCCGCTGCCGGATAGGGCGGGCGGCGCCGATGGGCCGACACTGGAAAGAGCCTTCGCGGAGTTGGGAAGAGCGAAGGTCAACGTTCCTGTACTTACGGCGAACGCGCCGGCCGCGCGCGCCAATACCAGACAGCCGCTGGCCAGCTTGCTCGATACGCTCAGCTTCTACACACCCCCGGCGCCAGCCGAGCTGCTGTCGCGGCTCAAGGCCCTGTCGAGCGAAGAGAACGGGCCCGCCGCAATCGTCGGACTTCCGGGCGACTACGCCTCTCCTGCCGCCGCCCGCAGGAGTCTGGGCCGCGCACGAATCGCGCTTGCCGGTGGCACCGCAGCCATCACCCTCTCGGACTTCGCACCAGGACTTGCCCCCTCCCTGCTGCGCCGGCCGGGCGACTACACCGGCCGAGGCGTCGTCGCCGCAGACGGCGGCCGCACGGCCGGGTTCGGCGAGGCGCGGCTGCTGGCTGGCTTCCTGAGGCAATTCGGCACGCGGGTGGCCCAGGCGGCGCCGGCCGCGGGCCTGGTCCAGGCCGACGACCCGGAAGTGGAGGTAAGCGCGCGGCTCGGCAGCCAGGAGGGCTTCATCTTTCTGTGGGACGAGGAGACCGCGGCTCCCCACCACGTCCGGCTCACTTACATTGAACCGGGGACCGAGGCGGTAGTGAACATCCCGGAGGCCGGTGCAATCTACCTGCCGCCCGGCGGGGCAAAGATTCTGCCCCTCGACGTACCCCTCGGCCGCGGAATTCTGCGCTACACGACCTCCGAGATCCTCGCCATTCACCCGGTGGGCGAACGCACTCTCGTGGTGCTGTACGGAGACCCTGACACTCCCGGAGAAATCGCCCTTCGCTGGCCCGGCCCGCCGCTCGTGCTGGGCGAAGTGGCCCGAGAGAGTTGGGACCCCGAAACCAAGACTCTCATCCTCGACTACTACCACGGGGAAGACGACCAGTACCTGCTCGTGGACGAAATCGAGTTCGCCATCCTCTCTCGCGCCCGGGCCGCGCTGACCACAGAGATAGTCGGGGAAGCAGCCGCGGTCTCCCTCACCAGCGGGGCCTATGTGTCGGCCGCGGCCCTCGACGCCAGCGGGCTGAAGGCGGTACTGGAGTGCCCGCCTGGCACAGTGCGCGCTACCGCGGCGCTGCCTCGGCGACCATCTTCCGTCACCATCGACGGCGAGCCGGTGCCGTTCACCTTCACGCCGCCGGCCCGCAAGCTCGAGTTCGAGGTCACCACAGAGCCCTTCGAGCACCAGCAGCGCCCGACGTCGATATGGGACCAGCTTGGGCAGTCCATCGCGGGCGGACCACCGAGGCTCTACGCCGAGTTCGACCGCAGTTATTGGCGGCCGGATGCCGATGCAGCGGGCGCCTGGGACGACGCAGGCGCGCTGATGCTCAGCGGCGGTGAGCCCGGGCAGGTCAGCCTGACGTCCGGAGGGTTCGCACGCCTGCGGGCGCGCTTCGAGCCACTCCGTTACACTCGCATGTCCCTCGCAGGCTCCACCGATCCCGCACTCGTCTTCGTGAACGGCGAGTTCGTGCCTGAGCTTTCCGGCTCCGCCGAGACGCGAGAGGCAGACGTGAGCGCGCTGCTAACTCCGG
>JAUVSA010000028.1 GCA_030597345.1 Bacillota bacterium | reverse complement strand
GTAACACTACTAGTGCCAAGAAGAGGCTGGCCAGTCCCAGACCGATAAGCGCTGCGTAGAAGCGGGTCGATCCGTACCACTTGCTTCCGCGCGGCGCCAGAATGCCGAACAGAGCCGCGGGGCCCTCCGCCGTAGCGCCACCCACCTCTCGCACTACACTGGCCTCGATCTGCGCGCGCTCCTCCCGCGCTCGCGCCGCTGCCCTCGAAGTAACCTCGCTCCCTGCGTCCGCATCGGTCGCTCGCTGCGCTGCGGCCACCGCCCCTACCAGATCTCCCTTTGCCCGCAGTACCTCCGAAAGCAGGCTGAGCGCCGACACGTTCTGTGGATCACCCGCCAGAACCGCACGCAGCAGGCGCTCTGACTCATCCAGCTCGCCCCTCTGCCGCGCCAGATGTGCGCGACGAATGCTCAGATCTATCTCCGGATCGGACTCTGTCGTCGCCTCGACGGGCCTGACCTGGGGCGACTCCGCGGCCGCGCCGATATCAGTCCCGCACGACCAGCAGAACTGATCGCCCTCTTCTACGAAAGCCCCACATGCGTGGCAGCGCGATACTGAGGTCATTCTCCGCCTACAGTTGACTCCTTGGCTAACTTTTGCAGAGGGCCTCAGATTTCCTGCCTCTCTCCCGAGGATCCGCGACAGAGGAGCCGGCGCGTGTCCCGCAGAACACTCTGCCACACACCGAACCGCTCGGCCGAGCCCCGGGAGAGCCCAATCAGATGTCTCATCGTCCCAAGGTGCTGGTGCTGGCCCACGGAGACCTGTTCGAGGCCATCTTCGCGGAGTCTGTGAGGGCCCGTCTCGAGAGCTTCGCACACGTGCGCTACAACGATCTGGACCGCGATCTCACTCCCGACGAGCTGCGCGGCCGCGTCCCCGACGTGGACGCTTGCCTCACCACATGGGGTTCGCCCCGCTTCAGCTCGGAGGTAGTGGCGGCTGCCCCCCGCCTGAAAATCATCGCTCACGCTGCAGGCACCGTCAAGCCCTATGTGAGCGAGGCCGTCTTCGAGCGCGGGATAGTGGTAACTAACTCCGCCGCAGTGATCGCGCGGTATGTCGGGGAGATGGCGCTTCTCTTCGCCCTCGCCTGCCTCCGCAACCTCCCTCAGTACGATCGCGCACTCAAGCAGGATCGCGTCTGGGAGGTCAAGGGCCTCAGCCCTCCGAGGACCCTGCGCGAAGAACGAGTCGGCCTAATCGGGTTCGGCGCCACCGCCCGAGAATTCGCCGCGCTTCTCCAGCCCTTCCGCGCCGAGCTTCTCTGCTTCGACCCACACGTTGACCCCGCCTTGCTATCGGCGCACGGCGCCCGCGCGGCGACTCTCGAGGAAATCCTGACCACCTGTCGGGTGATCTCCCTGCATGCTGCAAGCCTGCCCGCCACCCGCCACCTGCTGGATGGGAAACGCCTGCGCTTGATTCCTGACGGCGCCGTCCTTATCAACACGGCCCGCGGCGCACTCATCGATACCGACGCGCTGGTGGCGGAACTCAAGACAGGACGCTTCAGTGCCGCGCTCGACGTCTTTGACCCGGACGAACCCCTGCCGCCCGAGCATCCGCTGCGAGACCTGCCCAACGTAATCCTGACGCCCCACATTGCTGGCCCGGCGCGGGGCCGCTACTGGGAGATGGGCAGGCACTGTGTCGAGAACGTTGCTCTCGCTCTTTCGGGTGAGACTCCGAGTGGCGCCATCACCGCGGAGCAAATCGACTGGATCGCGTGACCAACATCCGCCAATCACAATCCAAGGTCGATCTGCTGCTGTGTAGAGGGCACGCCTCCCGCCTCCTGCTTCTGTGCGCATTCGCAGGCATCTTCGCGCGCGTCGCTCCCGCTGCGGTCCTCGACCCGCGTACCATTCAGTCGGCCACTCTCCATAACGGCCTCCGGCTCGTGGTCTGCGAAGAAGTGGATGCCTCCGTCGTCTCGGTGGAGGTGATCGTCCGCGCCGGTGCCGCGCACGAGCCCCCCGGCCAGGAGGGAATCGCACATCTTCTGGAGCATGTTCTGTGGGCCTCCGGAGGCACAGATGACCCGCGGCGGCGCATCGAGGCGATAGGGGGAGTGGTCAACGGCGGCACTCTGCGTGACTACACTCGCTTCTACGCCACGGTGCCTGCCGGCCACTTGCACTTGGCGGTGGGCGCTCTGGCCGATCTCGTCCTGGGGGACTCCTCGGACGGCGCCGCCATCTTGCGCGAGTCTGCCGTCATCCAGCAAGAGTCCCTGGGGCGCCGAGATCAGCTCCGCGCGATCCTCAACCAGCTAGCGTTTGAGGAGGTCTACGGCAGCGACCATCCCTACCGCCACTCCATCGACGGGAGTGCCCAAGCGCTTGCCACTGTCGGTCCCACGAAGCTCTCTCTCTTCCAGCAGACGTGGTATGTTCCCAACAACACTGCCGTCGTCGTTGTGGGCGATGTTGACTTCGACGAGGTACACGCTGCCGTCGAAGGCGAGTTTGGCCATCTTGTTCCCTCCCCCCTGCCCACTCCGTTCCACCAACCCCTACCGCGACCGGCGACCGGCCGCGAGTGCGTGGTGACCACCAAAGCGCGCGACGCGTACGTGATGGCCGCATTCGTCGGCCCCGCCGCCTTCGAGCGCAGAGAAGTCTGTGCCAGCGATCTCCTGGCGACACTGCTCGCACATGGCCCCACAGGCAGCCTGGTGGAGGAGCTGGTCGGGAACCGCGGAATTGCGACGAGTGCGGGGATTGACTTCCTCACCCAGCGCCACCGGTCCCTCTTTGGCGTGTGGGCTGTTTGTGATGCTGATGACATTTCCGCGGTCAAAGAGGGCATCCGGAACGAGCTGCGACGCCTTGCCGAGGATGCTATCCCGCCAGCTCGGTTCGCGGCTGCCAAACGCCTGCTGTCATCCGGGTACGCCTTCGCCAACGAGACCCCTGCCGATCGAGCGGCCACCCTCGCCTTCTACGAGGCCGTCGACATCTATCGCTCCGCCGGGCAGTACCTGCCGCGTGTCAGTCTTCTCGGCCCCTCCGACGTACAGGAAGCCGCCTCCTGGTACGCAGGCGATCCCGTGTGGGTAGTGCTGACTCCGAAGGTCGCCGAGCAATGAGGCGCCCCAGTCTGTTTGCGGTAATCCCGCTGCTCCTTGCCTGCCGCTGCGCCTTCGCCGCGCCGGTCCACCGAGTGACGCTGCCCAACGACCTGCGAGTCATCGTCAGGTCTAACTGGTCCACCGAGGTTGTCGCCATCGAGTTGCTCCTCGACGTATCCTGTCTCGACGAGCCGGCCGACAAGAACGGCATCCGCTACTTGCTGCAGCGGCTCCTGCTCCGTGGCAGCGTACGGCTGTCCGGCGACGCCGCCGCTCAGCAGCTGGCGGCGGTCGGGGGCGTCATGGAGGCGACCGTCGGGCTGGACTACGTCGAGATCTACGCTCTTGTTCCGGCTGAGGGTTTTGAAGTCGCGCTGGACTTGCTGGCCCAGGCGGTCCGACGTCCCGCCCTGCTGCCGGCGGAAGTTGCCGGCCGGAAGGCGGCAGCCCAGCAGGCGGCGCGTGCAGCGCGAGACGATCCGTTCCAGGAAACCTACCTCGCCTTTCGCGAGGCATTGTACGGCGACCATCCCTACGCCCGACCCACCTTCGGCGAACCACAGACTCTAGCCGCGGTCAGCCGCCGAGACCTCGCCAACTTCCACGCTCAGCACTACCGGCCCAACAGGGCCGTCCTTGCCATCTGCGGAGGAGTCGGCGAAAGGCGCGCTACGCGGGCGGCGCGGGCGGCCTTCGCCGACTGGGTCGCGAAGACCCCCCCCTCGCGCCGCGAAACCCAGATCGCTCCACTCCCCTCTTCCCTGATCGCGGCCCGGGAGCTGCCTGTCAGTCGGGCACACTTGGTCCTGGGATTTCTCGCTCCTGCTGCTGACGATCCCGGCTACTACGCAATGCAGGTTATTGACAGCCTGCTCAGCGGGGGCGCCAGCGCCCGTCTCCCCCAGCACATCAGGGAAGAACTCGGGCTGGTCTATCACGTCTCCTCCTTCTACCCAACACTCTCGACCGAAAGCCACTTCGCTGTCTACGCGGCGACCGGCCCCCGCCACCTGACCGCGGTCAAGTCCGCCCTCGTGGATGCGCTGGCAGAGCTCTCTGACAAGATCGTCTCGCCAGGGGAACTCGACCACGCCAAGCGCTACCTCCTTGGAAGCTACGCCCTCAGCCATCAGCGTATGAAGGACCAGGCATATGCCCTCGCCTGGTACGGGATCCTGGGGCTCGAGAGCGGTTTTGAGGCCCGCTACATGGCTGCCATTCAGGCCGTCACCGCCGCCGATGTGCAACGGGCCGCCCAAGCCGTGCTGCGTCGCTTTGTCCTCGCCGTGACCATGCCTACGGCCTAGCGACGTCTTGTTCTGCCTACAGCACATGGCTGGCGGCCCCCGCGAAAGGGTTTGCTCAGCCCCGCGTCGAACCCGTAATTAGCACGGGGAGCCGTACTTCCGCACTCTCGCCGCTCACCGCGATCTCGCAGCCAAAGGAGAAGCGCCTTGACCTCGTCTCAACCCAACAAGATTCTTACTCCACCGCCCACGGAAGAGCCTAGGGGCATATTTAGCAGCCCGCGACTCACCCGCAGGGAGAAGGTCCTCAAACGGGAGATCGACACCTACCATGTGAGCGATGTGGATGAGACCGAGGTCATCTATGTAGGCAAGAAGGCGCTCTCTATCTATCAGAGGCTCGACCTGCCCGACGCCGACTGCGATGGGTATACGTTCAAGCAGCGTCTGGTTCAGACGGATCGGGGCGATTGCTTGCTCCTCGCCCGTTGGAAGCCGGACCGCCATATGCGCAGAACGGCCTCTGCTTGGTCGCAGAAGTGGTTTGTTGAGAAGGAGTTGTACCCCCCGGATACCGCTCGTCTCTTCTCTCGTGTGGAGAAGAAGTTCGAGGAAAGCGGCGAAGAGGACGAGGGGAGCTGAGTTTCGGGGAGGCATCCGCTCCTTTTGCCGGCATGCCTTTCTGCTCGCACGTTCTCGCGAGCCGGTCTGATCGTCGCGGTGCTGGCTCGAAGCCCTGGCCGCCGAGCTCGCGCGCGCCGAGCCGGTTGCTTGACAAGCCGTCACTGGGGTGTATTATTAGTGGCGCGGCGCAGTTAAGACCTTGAAGATCGACTTGTCCGACATCGCAGGAATGCCGGGGGCGCGCGGCCGCTACTCCATCTCCGAGCGTCTGGACCCGACCGAGGAATTCGCTGGTGTCGGGCCCGTTACAGGCGAGATAACGGTGGAGAACACCGGTTCCCTCCTCCTGGTGAGGGGCTGGCTGCAGGCCACGGTTCGTTGCTCCTGCAAGCGGTGCCTCAGCGAGTTCGATCGGGCGCTGGATGTCGAAGTAGAAGAAGAGTTCGCAACAGAGAGCACTGATCGGGACATCGAAACCGTCGATCGGGACGAGCCGGAGGCCGCGGCGATCTCGCACTACGTGCTCGACGTATCAGACCTGGTCCGGCAGCAGATCGCGGTGAGCGCCCCGATGGCACCCATCTGCCAGTCCGACTGCCGCGGCCTTTGTCCGCAGTGTGGACGCAACTTGAACGAAGGGCCGTGTGACTGCGGACCGCAGCTATCGGACAGTCGTTGGGAGAAGCTGCGGGATCTGTTTGGCGACGTATCCGAAATTGAGCACTGAGGCCCTACCGCGGGCCCAGGAATTCGCGGAGGCACCTGCGGAGGTACCTGTTGTGGCACTGCCAAAGAGACGACATTCGCGAAGCCGACAGGCCAAGCGGCGCGCCAACTGGCGGCTGAAGGCGCCTAACCTTGCCCCTTGCCCGGATTGCCGGGCGCTCAGACTGCCTCACCGCGCCTGCCCTGCCTGTGGCAACTACGCTGGCCAATCGGTGGTTGAGGTCAAGCAGCGAGTCCATCGTGGCCGCACTTAGTGCGCCGCCTGCCACGCCATTCACGTGGGAGGGCCGACTGTCTTGATGCCCATCGCCTTAGACGCCATGGGGGGTGATCACGCCCCCGCAGTCACCGTGGCTGGCGCCATCCGGGCGGCCGACAGACTCAGCGTTCGGGTTCTCTTGGTCGGCGACAGAACCGCGCTCGAGGCCGAGCTCGGCCGAAGCCCGCGCCCCCCGCGGGGACTTGAGATCGTGCCCGCAGACAGCGTCATCCAGATGGATGAGAACCCCGGCCCCGCCCTCCTTCGCAAACGTACCTCATCCATCGTTGTGGCCACCGACTTGGTCAAAGACGGCCGCGCCTGCGCCGTTGTGTCCGCGGGCAACTCAGGGGCCGCAATGGGCGCCGCTACCCTCCGACTTGGTCTCCTGCCTGGGGTCGACCGCCCGGCAATCGCCATGCTGCTACCCAGCCAGCGCGGGCCCGTCATCATCCTCGACGTTGGCGCCACCGTGGACTGCCGCCCGGAGAACCTGAGGGATTTCGCGCGCATGGGTTCCGTCTATGCCCAGTGCGTCTTGCACGTCGACCGCCCGCGCGTCGGGCTGCTCAGTATCGGCGAAGAACCGTCCAAGGGAAACGCCCTCACCAAGCAAGCGCATCCGGTGCTGAAGGAAGAACCTATCAACTTCATCGGTAACGTCGAGGGCCGGCACGTTGCGGAGGGCAACGTCGACGTAGTCGTGTGTGACGGCTTCGTCGGCAACGCCATCTTGAAGTCCATTGAGGGTTACGCTGAGCTCATCTGGTCCCTCCTGAGAGAACGCCTTGCCACGAGCTGGCGCAGCCGCCTCGGCGCTTGGATGCTCCGCCCTGCGCTTCGCCGCCTGGCCGAGGAGTTCGACTACGCCTCCTACGGTGGCGCGCTTCTCCTGGGGGTCAACGGCATCTGCATAATTGGGCACGGACGTTCCACCCCGGCCGCCGTGGAGAATGCCATCCGCGTGGCGAAAGAGCTGGCCGACCAGCGCGTGCTGGAGCAGCTCGCCGCCTCCGCCGAACGAGTCGGCGGGCAGCCTCCCAGGGCGGCCGCCGGACGAAAATCAGACTCACAAAGGTGAGCGCCAAGATTGACACGTGAGCTACGGCCTGTCGGCATCATCGGGACCGGGTCCTACGCACCTCCTCGGGTACTCACCAACTTCGACCTCGCGAGAATGGTCGATACCTCGGACGAATGGATCCGCACCCGCACCGGCATCCAGGAGCGGCACATCGCGGAGGCTGATGTTGCCACCTCCGACCTCGCCCTCGGCAGCGCTCGCTCGGCGCTCGAAAGCGCTGGGATTTCCGCTGCCGACATAGACCTTGTGATCGTCGCCACCATCACTCCGGACATGTTCTTCCCCTGCACCGCCTCCCTCCTCCAGCAGGCGCTTGGAGCGCACCGAGCCACGGCCTTCGACATCTTGGTCGGCTGTACGGGCTTCGTCTACGGGATGGCCGTCTGCGGGGCACTGATCGGCTCAGGCGCTTATCAACGGGCTCTCGTCGTGGGGGCCGAAACCCTCTCCAAGGTCACTGACTGGGAGGACCGCAGCACATGTGTGCTTTTCGGAGATGCCGCGGGCGCGGCCGTCCTGGCTCCCGTCTCCGAAGGAGGCGGCATCCTCGCTTACTCGCTCGGCAACGATGGCACCCATGCAGACGCCCTGAAGATACCTGGTGGCGGCTCCCGCATGCCGGCCAGCGAGCAGTCCGTGGCCGACCGTTGCCACTATCTCACCATGAACGGCCCCGAGGTCTTCAAGTTCGCCGTCCGCGCCATGGCCGAGTCCTCCGAAGAAGCGGTGAGTCAAGCCGGGCTCACCATGAGCGACATCGACATTGTCATCCCGCACCAGGCCAACCTGCGCATCATCGCCGCCGCCGCCAAGCGGCTCAGCATCCCTTACGAGCGGTTCGTCCGCAACCTGGATCGCTACGGAAACACCTCCGCTGCCTCCATTCCTCTTGCCCTCGACGAGGCCGTGCGCGACGGCCGCATTCGGCCCGGCCACCACGTCCTCCTTTCCAGCTTCGGCGCGGGACTCAGCTGGGGCACCCTGGTGCTCCGATGGTGACCGCCGGGTCCGGCAGCATCGCCTTCCTCTTCCCCGGTCAGGCATCCCAACGCGCCGGCATGGCCGCCGACCTCCTGGCCGAGGAGCCAGCCGCACAGTCCATCTTCCGGCAAGCAGGAGAGATCCTGGGGCTCGATCTGGCCGAGCTCTGCACGCGCGGCAGCGAGGCCGCGCTTATGCGCACCGATATAACCCAGCCCGCCCTCTTGACGACGTGCATCGGCTGGCTGTCTGCACTCCGCGCCCGTGGCCTGACCCCACACATGGTGGCCGGCCACAGCCTCGGCGAGTTCAGCGCCTGGGTCGCCTCTGGAGCCCTCGATTTCGAGCCCGCGCTCCGACTCGTGCGCCGACGGGGAGAACTCATGGAGGATGCCGCCAGGCGGAATCCCGGCGGCATGCTGGCTGTCATAGGGCTCCCGGACAGGAAGGTCGCTGAACTCTGCGAACAGGCTAAACGCGCGGGGGTTGTTGTTCCGGCCAACTTCAACTCCCCTGGTCAGGTCGTCGTCTCCGGCGAACCGGCCGCGCTGGAGGAGTTAGCCGCGGCGGTCAAGGCCGCCGGCGGCCGCACCATCCCCCTGCGAGTCTCCGGTGCTTTCCACTCACCTTTGATGGAAGATGCCGCGCACATCTTCGCCGGTCTGGTCGCGGAAGCTCCCATCAGAGCCCCGCATACCCCGGTGGTCGCAAACGCCAGCGCGGAACCGGTAACCGATGAGGGCGGCGTTCGCAGAGCAATGACAGACCAGATGACCAACCCTGTCCTCTGGTCGACCTCCGTGCGCCGCATGATAGCCGACGGCGCCGACCTCTTCCTGGAAGTCGGTCCCGGCAGGGTGCTCACCAAGCTCATCCCTCGCATCGCCGCCGACGCCCGAATCCTGTCCGTGGGCACCGGTGACGAGCTCCAAACCCTCCTCCAGGAGATGAAACTGTGACTTCCATCTCGGAACGCACAACCCAATCTGAATCCGTGACACTCATAACCGGGGCCCGCAGGGGTATCGGTCGGATCATCGCACTTCGACTGGCGGGACAAGGGCCGGTTGCCATCAACGACATCGAGCAAGGGGAAGCGGAACTCGCCGAGGTCGCGGAGGAGATCCAGAGTTCGGGAGGCAAGGTTCTGGCAGTCCCCGCGGACGTGACGGATAGCGCCCAGGTGGAGGCGATGGTGAAGCAGACTCTCGACCAGTTCGGCCGCCTCGACGTATTGGTGAACAACGCAGGGATCACCCGCGACGGCCTCCTGGTTCGCATGACCGACGAGCAGTGGCGCACTGTCCTCGAAGTCAACCTGACGGGGGCCTTCATCTGCAGTCGCGCCGCCGCCAAGACGATGCTTCGCCAGCGCTCAGGTCGCATCATCAACATGGCCTCCGTCGTCGGCGTCATGGGCAACGCCGGACAGGCCAACTACTCCGCCTCCAAGGCAGGTCTGATCGGCCTCACCAAGTCCCTGGCGCGCGAGCTCGCCCCCCGCGGCATCACCGTAAATGCTGTCGCCCCGGGTTCCATCATCTCTCCCATGACCGACCAACTCAGCCCTGAAGCGAAGGAGAAGCTGTCTTCCCTCATCCCCCTCGGTCGCCTCGGCCGCCCGGAAGATGTCGCGGAAGTTGTCGCATTTCTGGCCTCGCCGTCGGCAAGCTACATCACCGGACAGGTATTGCAGGTTGACGGCGGGATGCATATGTGATATTCCTCTAGCCCAGAAAACGAGACGCGGGGGTGGGCACGAGTTCGCTGTCCCCCAGCTCATGTGTCCTTGCACGGAGGTAGCCAGGCATGGATGAAGCAATCTTGGAAGAGGTCCGGACATTGGTTGCAGAGCAGCTCGGTGTCGACAAATCGATCGTCACGACAAACGCGTCCTTTGAGGAGGACCTCAGGGCCGACTCGCTCACACTGGTAGAGCTGCTTATGGCCCTGGAAGAGAAGTTCGAGCTGCCTGACATCCCGGAAGAAGAAGCAGACAAGATCAAGACAGTGGCTGACATCGTCAACTACGTGCAAGCCAAGAAGGCCGCCAAGTAGCTGCTCGACTCGTAGGTCAATCTGCGCCTCGCGCGCGGCGCGATCCGCGACCGAGTACGAAATCGCCTGCGGGAGTCCCCATGGAGCGACGTGTAGTAGTCACCGGTCTGGGCGCTGTCACTCCCCTGGGCATCGGCGTTGAGCCCACCTGGGAGGGCATGCGCGCCGGCCGCTCGGGCATCACCGCCATTACCCTCTTCGATGCCGCTGCCTTCTCTTCGCAGGTTGCAGGCGAGGTCAATGATTTCGATCCGGCGGCATGGATCGAGCGGCGGGAAATCCGCCACACCGACCGCTTCGTCCAGTTCGCAATCGCCGCCGCAAAGCTGGCCGTGGATGACTCTGGTCTCGACCGCGATGTCATCGACCACAACCGCTTCGGGGTTGTCATCGGGTCCGGCATTGGGGGCACTTGGACCTGGGAGGCACAGCACCGCGTGCTCCTGGAAAGAGGTCCCGGCCGGATCAGTCCCTTCTTCATACCCATGCTGATCATGGACATGGCAGCCGGCCGCGGCGCCATGCTCTTCCAAGCTCGCGGCCCCAATTCCGCCGTTGCTACCGCTTGTGCCACCAGCGCGCACGCCATCGGCGATGCCTCCGAAATCATCCGCCGCGGCGACGCCGAGATCATGATCGCCGGCGGAAGCGAGGCCGCCGTCTCTCCCCTTGCCCTTGGCGGATTCTGCGCCATGCGCGCGCTCTCCCGCCGCAACGATGACCCGCCAGCCGCCAGCCGCCCCTTCGACCGAGACCGCGACGGCTTCGTTATGGCGGAAGGCGCGGGCATCGTCATCCTCGAGGACTTCGAGCACGCCCGCCGCCGCGGAGCCAACATTCACGGAGAGATCATCGGCTACGGCATGAGCGCCGACGCCTACCACGTCACCCAGCCCTGTCCGGACGGTGACGGTATGGCCCGCGCCATGGAGGCAGCACTGCGCGACGCAGAGCTGAGTGCCGACGATATCGACTATGTGAACACCCACGGCACCGCTACCCCGACTGGTGATCTCGCTGAAACGCGCGCGCTCAAGCGCGTCTTCGGCGCCGGCGCCGAGCGCGTCCCCTGCAGTTCCACCAAGTCCGTCACAGGGCATCTCCTCGGCGCCGCCGGCGCCGTCGA
Organism: Bacillota bacterium; assembly: GCA_030597345.1. Lineage (GTDB taxonomy): Bacteria > Armatimonadota > Hebobacteria > Hebobacterales > Hebobacteraceae > JAUVSA01. The sequence continues at coordinate 2,005 of JAUVSA010000028.1, read as the reverse complement.
GGCGATCGCGTGCCTGCGCGCCATCGCCGATCAGGTGGTCCCCCCCACCATCAACCTCGATAATCCGGACCCGGAGTGCGATCTCGACTACGTTCCCAACGAAGCGCGCGAGAGCTCCGTACACACGGCCATGACCAACTCGTTCGGCTTCGGCGGGCACAATGCCACCCTCATCGTCAGAGGCATTGATTGATCGCGCGGTCGCCCGCAGCCACCCGCGAGCACCCCAGCCCATGCCTATAGAAGCCGTCATCCTGGATGTGGATGGCACGGTGGCAACCTGCCCCTATGACTTCGACGCCCTGCGAGCTGCTGTTCGACGCGTCGCCGTCCAGCGCGGAGTAGACGCAGCGGCGCTTGATATTCCAGGGGTGATCGAGCAGATCGACGCGGTCGCCTCACGCCTTGGAGATGATGGTCCTGCCTTTCGCGCCGAGGCCGAGGCCGCGGTGGTCGCCATGGAGGTTGGCGCCGCGCGCCGGGCCCGCCTTCTGCCCGGTGCTGAGGAGGCGCTTTCGCACCTGCGTCAATCTGGAATCAGTGTCGCCCTCATCACCCGGAACTGCCGCGCCGCAAGCGAGATAGTGCTGCGGGGGTTCTCCGCCTACGACGTGCTCCTCACCCGAGATGACGTCCCCCGCGCCAAACCCGATCCCGACCACGTCTACCGCTCCCTGGCTGCGCTTCGACGCACCGTGGATCGAGCGGCCATGGTAGGCGATCACGCCTACGACATGGAGGCGGGCCGCGCCGCCGGCGTCCGCCTCTCTGTTGGCGTGCGTACCGGCAGCAGCTCCGACGACGCTCTCCTGAGTGCCGGCGCCGACGCCGTCATCGACAGCATCGCCGACCTCCCCGCCTGGCTTGACAATCACAGGGAAGTGGCTCCGTGACCGCCTCGGCCTGGGCGTGCGCAGCCCTGCTCTCCTGGCACTTGGGCTTCACCGGCGCTCTTCCCCGGGAGGTGCCCGTCGATCGCGTTCGTGCCTACGCTGCCGGCCAGCGCGACATCCGCGTTCTCATCTTCAAGGACGCGAGAACGCTCACTCTCCGCCCCACACGCACAGCGGCCCTTGAGGACGCGGAGAGCCAGGCCCGCCTGGCGACCATCGCTGCCGGCGCAAGCCTGCGCCTCGCTCCATCCGGAGGCCGCGTGAGAGTACAGGGCGCCGGCGTTCGGACCGCTCGTCCGCGGATCAGGCTCCGGCCCCTGACAGAGGATGGCAGCACGCTCATATCCGGCCGCGGGGGTTGGGGTCGGCGAGCCACATACCCCGGTGTGCTCGACATCTCCCTGACATCTCGCGGCCTCCGAGTTGTCGAGCACCTCGACCTGGAGAGCTACGTCGCTGGCGTGCTGACCGCCGAGATGCCTGCCTACTTCCCCCTCGAAGCCATGAAGGCGCAAGCGGTTGCCGCCCGCACTTACGCGCTTCACCACCTCGGCGCTCATGCCCCGGACGGGGCCGATATCTGCGCGCGCGTCCACTGCCAGGCCTATGCCGGCGGAGCCGCCAACGCATCCACCGCCGCTCGCGCCGCTCAGGAGACCGCGGGGCAGGTCCTGTCCTGGAACGGCCTCCTCGTGGATGCCGTCTATCACTCCGCTTGCGGCGGCTCCACGGCTCCTGCCTGGGAAGTGCGCCAGGGCAAGCTTCTGCCCTACCTCCGCGGGGTCCAGGACGCCCCGCCGCATTCTCCCTTCGCCCAGCCTTACTGCGCTCGCGATCACGACGTAGCGTGGACTCGACGTCTGTCCCGCGCGGCCGCCGAAAACCTCGTCTCCTCGAATCTCGCGCATGTGCTCGGCGAACGAGGACTCGCTCCGGGAAGGTTGAAGTCTCTCCAAGCGATACCCAATTCGCGAGGTGACAGAATCGCCTGGCTCCAAGTGCTTACGGAGAAGGGAACGTATCGCGTGCGAGGAGACGCCGTCCGTTGGCTCTTCGGTACCGGCTATCCGGCCCCGGGCGGGCTGCGCAGCACCGCCTTCGACCTCACCATG
>JAUVSA010000312.1 GCA_030597345.1 Bacillota bacterium | reverse complement strand
GTAGGGCGGGCATTCCCATGCCCGCCACCTTCCCGCGCCACCACTCAGGCGACCAACTACCGCGTCCACCACACCTCCATCCCCCGTTCCTCCACCAGCCTTTCCGTGACCCCCACGAAGTCAGCCGCTCTGCCCCGCGCACACCGCCCTAGCACCTCCCCCAGAAACCGCGGCCCCGCCACCTCCTCCACACGCAGCGCCAACCCCAGGAAGTAGTCCTGCGCGTTCTCATCGACTCCTCGCAGCCGCGCCGCGTCGAGGCCCGCCTCGCGCGCCTCGGCTATCAACCGCTCGCGCTCTCCTTGCGCCTCCCGCTCCCACTCCGCCACCGACCACGGCATCCACTCCGGCGCCCCGATCGCGGCCAGCCACTTCGGAAACAGCAGCTCCCCCAGATGCCCGTCCGCCCACGCATCGTCCGTGTCCGTGAACCCCCCGATCCCCGGCAGCGCGATGTGCCCATACTCGTGAGCCACCTGCCTCACCCACTCCGCCGGCGACCGCGGCGTTCCAACCGCATACAAGTACAGATTCCGGCCCACCGCCCGCGCCCCCGGTCTCCCCCTCCTCCCAAGCCACACCTCCACCGGCGCCGCCCACCGCTCGGTCGGATCGCAGCCAAGATACTCTCTTGCCACACAGTAGAACGCCAGCGTCGCACGCAATGCCTCCTGCGCCAGCTCCGCGTCCTCCGCCTCCGCCCAGTGCGCCCTCACCCTCATCACCCATCGCTTCGCCGCCGCCTCCCACACGTATCCATAGTCAACCCACGGCAGCGCCCTCTGGTGCACCTCCTCCCACCGCTCGCCCTCCCTCGCTGCGAACCTCTCCTTCGTCACCAACAGCCGATACTCGATGGGCTCGACCTTCTTCCCTGACTGTAGGCCGGGCGTACCCACTCCCGCTCTTATCTTGTCATTCTGAGCGAAGCGAAGAATCTCGCCTTCGAGTTCCGGCCGCCGCACGTCGCGGGCTCCGCGACAGCGATCCACGCCCACGACTGTACCTTCTGGTTCGACCAACTCCATCTCCAACACCTCCAGCGCAAACAGCACCCCCTCCTCCGCCTCCTCCGGCAGCCACTTCGGCATCCGCTCCTTGACCAGCGCCTCCACACCTCCCCGCGCGCCCTCATTTCCCGGCTCCCTCGCCAACATCCCCAGGTACTCCGCGACCGCCTCCTCCAGCAGCCCTCGCTCCTCATACGCCCCCGCGAGCCGCCCCCGCAGCTCACAGTTCTCGGGTGCGTGCGCGACCAGCCACTCCAGTTCCGCCAGTTCCCCTCCCACACCACACCAGGCCCTGTCTCCCTGCATGCAAACGGCGGCGGCATGCCACAAGCACACCGCCGCCAGAAACGTCACTCCCGCTCTCCGCATCCGGATTCTTCAGCCTCCGCGCGTCAACTCATCACCGGCATAGGAAACCGATCTCCGGCAAGAGCCACTAGCGCCCTCTTCGCATCATTGTCGGGCACGGCCCTCAGGCGCTCCCGCGCTTGCCCCAACCACCCCTCTACTTCCTCCCACGCGGCATCTATCGCGCCCGTCGCCTCTGCCAGCTCCCTCACCGCCGCCAGCTCTTCCGCCGACACGTCTCGCTCCGCCAGCCGAGCTTCGGCGGCCAGCACCCTCGCCAACCGTTCCCTCGCCTCCCGTCCCCCACGCTGCGCCGCAAAGATCAACGGCAGCGTGTACTTCCCCCCTGCCCCGTCCTTTCCCACCGGCTTCCCCGACCGGCCGTCGCTCCCCACCAGGTCCAGAATGTCGTCCGCCAACTGAAAGGCGGTCCCGAAGCTCTTCCCAAACCACCCCAGAGCCGCTGCCACCTCCGCCGACCCGCCCCCCGTCTCCGCTCCGGCCCTCCCGCAGAACCCGAACAGCTCCCCCGTCTTAGCTCGAATGATCTCCAGATATTCCGCCTCGCTTATTTCCCGGCCCGCCCCCAGCAGCTCCTGAATCTGCCCGCGACACATCTGCTTCGCCACCACCACCAGTTCAGACAGCAACTGCTCACTTCCCTCTCGGGGCAGCAGCGACAGCGCCTGCGCCAGCAAGTAGTCCCCCAACAGGACGGACACCTTGTTCCCCCACTCCGCGTTCGCCGACCGCCCACCCCTCCGCAAGCTCGAGCCGTCCACAACATCGTCGTGCACCAACGACGCCGTGTGGATCATCTCCACCGCCGTTGCCAGTGCCAGGCTGCTCTCCGTCGCGCTCCCCGCGCACTCCGCCGCCAGCAGCACAATCGTCGGCCGCAGCCTCTTCCCTCGCCCCGCGATCGTCCCTTGCGCGGCAGTGCGCAGGAATCCGTCCGTCCCCTCCGACACCTCCTGCAGACGCACCTCTACCTCGGCCAGCAACTCGCCAAGTCCCGGGTAAAGATCTACAAGCCGCACTCGTCCTGCCTGAAACACATCGCCTCCACTGCCGGCCGAGCTTCGGCCACCCAGCTTCCGAACCGATACCCCGCGTCCGAGTCACGCGGCCCCCCCCCGTCTCCGGTGCACGGCCTCGATTATAGGCCGAACTTATTCCAGTGTCAAACTCACAGGAACCGCTGTCTGCCCCTGTCTGCCGCTATCTTCCCGAGGTGGTATGCGCCACCGGCCCACAACCGCCAGCCGAGCTTCGACCGCCAGTCGAGTGGCTAAACATCGTCGCGGTGAACATCAGAAAAGGCATAGACTCCGTAGGGCAGGAGCTTGCTCCTGCCAGAGAACATGGCACAAGCAAGCTTGTGCCCTACGGGAGGGACTTGCCTCCCTTCATTCTTG
>JAUVSA010000145.1 GCA_030597345.1 Bacillota bacterium | reverse complement strand
TGAAGCTGCGGTGCTTCCGTCCATTTCCGCAGGAGGAGCTGAGGGAGGCGCTTCGCGAGGCGAAGCGGGTGGTGGTGCTGGAGAAGGCGGTGAGCGTGGGGGCCTACGGGATCGTGGCGGCGGAGGTGCGGGCCGGGCTATACGGTGCGGAAGGTCCGCTGCCACAGCCGAAAATGCCGCCGGTGAGCTGCGCAATGACGGGGTTGGGCGGCAGGGACATCACTTTCGAGACACTGGATGAGATGCTGCGGCGCGCGAAGGAGGGAGAGATGGACTTCTTTGCGGGGCTGCGCACCGAGCTGCTGGAGGCGAGCTGATATGTCTGCACCTGAGTTCACCTACGAAATCACGCGAGGGTTCCTGCCCGGACATCGGGCGTGTGCGGGATGCGCGCAGGCATCTGCCGTGAGGATCATCATGGAGACGGTGGGGCCGAACTGCATCGTGACGAACGCGACGGGATGTCTGGAGGTGTTCAGCACTCCGCATCCGGAGTCGGCCTGGGGGGTGCCGTGGGTTCACTCGCTGTTCGAGAACCAGGCCGCGGTGGCGTGCGGGATTGAGGCGGCGCTGAAAAAGCAGGGGAAGCTGGACGGGATCAAGGTGCTGGCCTTCGGCGGAGACGGGGCGACACTGGACATTGGATTCGGGGCGCTGTCGGGGATGTTCGAGCGCGGACACGATGTGCTGTACGTGTGCATGGACAACGAGGCGTACATGAACACGGGTGTGCAGCGTTCCGGGTCCACGCCGTTTGCCGCGGCGACGACGACCAGCCCGGCGGGCCGGAGGTCGTTCGGCGAGGACCGACCGAAGAAGGATCTGCCGGCGATTGCGGCGGCGCACGGGATACCGTATGTGGCGACCGCCGCGATGTCGTTCTTCGCGGACCTGAGAAGAAAGGTGAAGAAGGCGGTTGGGATTCGCGGTCCCAAGTACCTGCAGGTGCACGTGCCGTGCCCGCCTGGATGGGGATATGATGAGAAGCTCAGCATGGAGGTGGGAAAGCTCGCGGTGGAGTGTGGGCTGTATCCGCTGGTGGAATGGGAGGACGGGGAGGTGACGCGGGTTCGGAAGATCAAGAAAGTCCCAGTCGAGGAGTACCTGAAGGGGCAGCGGCGGTTCCGGCATCTGTTCCGGACGGAGGAGGGGAAGGGGCTTCTCGCGAAGATTCAGGAGCTGGCGGACGCGAATATCGCGAAGTATGGGCTGGTTGACTGAGGGTGGGTTCGGTTTCGGGACTGATGCTACTCTGCGAAGTAGCTTCGCTACGTAGCACGAGAGTCCCGAAACACCGGACACCGGACAAGGAGGGGAACGGTGGGATTCTTCTCTTCGCTCAGGATGACGGCTTGCGGCGGGCTCTTCGACGTGTTTCAGGGTAAACTCCGGCACGCCCGCCGTACAGGGGCAGGAGGCCCTGCTTCGCCCAGGCTACGCAGGACAAGCTAGGTCCTGCCCTACGCAAGTACGGAGGTAACAGAAGGGAGCGCGGGCCCGAAGATGGGGCCGCGCTCTTCACATTCGAGAGTGGGGAGTGGGACTGCGGCGACATGTGCCGCAGGAAAGAGTGGCCGGGCGGACAATAGGCCAGCGCTAGGCGACCGCTGGGCCAGTGCTGGATAGGAGCATCGGAAGGGGGTGTGGGTTGTCAGGAGAGCCGGCGTGATCGTGTTTGGGTCCGAGGTGTGCCGCGATTTCGGCCAGGCCGTCACCAGGGAATGGCTGGAGACGAACGGCCTGGGTGGGTATGCCTCGTCGACGATCATAGGGGCCAACACGCGGCGGTACCATGGGCTGTTGGTGGCGGCGCTGGCGCCGCCGGGCCGCCGCACCTTGCTGCTGTCGAAGCTCGAAGAGACGCTGGCGGTCCGCGCTGTCGAGTATGATCTGTCCTGCAACCAGTACCCCGGCGCCATTCACCCACAGGGATACCAGTACCTGCGCGAGTTCCGGCTGGACCCGTTTCCGATGTTTCTCTATGAGGTCGGCGACGGGCGATTGACGCGGCTGGAGAAGACGGTGGCGATGTGCCGGGAACGGAACGCGGTGATTGTTCGCTATCGACTGCTGGAAGGCGTCGGGACGGCGAGTCTGATAGTGCGACCTCTGGTCAACTGCCGAGACCACCATCACCTGATGAGGGAGAATCCGTATTTCGACACGTCGGCGGAGGTGTCCGGGGCACGGGACAGAGTGTCGATGAAGCCCTATCCGTGGGCGCCGGCACTGCACATCCATCTCCACGGCGCGTACTTCGAGCCATGGGGTTACTGGTATCACAACTTCGAGTATGCGGAGGAGGCGGCGCGGGGCTTGGGCTTTCACGAGGATCAGTACAGCCCAGGGTTCTTCACCTGTGAGTTCGATCAGGGGGAGACCCACTATCTGGTGGCGAGCACCGAGCGAATGGAAGACGTAGAGCCAGCGACAATGCTGCAGGAGGAGCGGGAGAGGCGTGTCTCGCTGGCAGGTGGACGGCGGGCGAGAGATTCTCGGGCGGCGCTCTGCACCGGCTCGGGCCGTTGCTCCGGCCGCGACTCTGCGCGCAACTCCGGACGCAGCTCCGGCCGCAGGTCCGGCCGCAGCTCCGGAGGCAGCGGGAGCGAGCTCGGGAGACTGGTGTCGGCGGCGGACGCGTTTCTGGTGGCGCGAGGCGGGGAGAGCCGTGAGGCGGCCGGTCAGGGCATTGTGGCGGGGTACCCCTGGTTCGAGGAGTGGGGCCGGGACGCGATGATCAGCCTGCCGGGGCTGACGCTGGTGACGGGACGGTATGAGGTCGCCCGGGACGTACTGCGCACGTTCGCGGAGCACTGCAGGGAAGGCATGATACCGAACCGGATATCGGAGGCCGCGGCGGAGCCGGACTACAACACAGTGGATGCGACACTGTGGATGTTCTGGGCCGCCCATAAGTATCTCGACTACACCGGCGACCGGGAGTTCGTGGTGGGTGAGCTGGCGCCGATCCTCGTGGAGTCGGTGGAGTGGCATGTGCGCGGCACGCGCTATGGGATCAAGGTGGAGGGAGATGGGCTGCTGCGGGCGGGAGAGGCGGGGACACAACTGACGTGGAGGGACGCAAAGGTGGGCGACTGGGTGGTGACGCCGCGGCAGGGAAAGCCGGTCGAGATCAACGCGTTGTGGCACCATGCGCTGAGCTTTCTGGAGGAGCTGGGCGGGGAGCACGCAGGGCCCAGCGCGGCGGATGTGGCGAGGGAGTTCGAGGCGCGCTTCTGGAACGAGTCGGCGGGGTATCTGAACGATGTCGTGGACGGCGAAGGGGGCGTGGATTCCTCGCTCCGACCGAACCAGATCTTCGCAGTGGGCCTCCCCTACCCCATCGTGGCGGCGGAACGAGAGCGGCGAGTGGTGGCGGTGGTGAAGGACAAGCTGCTGACGCCGTACGGACTCCGGACGCTGTCACCAGATGACCCGCGCTATATCGGACGCTACGAAGGCGACCAGCGGTCGCGAGACGGGGCGTACCATCAAGGCACAGTGTGGCCCTGGCTGCTGGGCCCGTTCATCACGGCATACGTGCGCGTGAGCGAGGATCGGCAGCGGGCACGGGCGGAGGGGAGGGGATGGGTGGAGGGGTTCCGGGAGCACCTGCGGGAGGCGGGACTGGGACAGATCTCAGAGGTGTTCGACGGTGACCCGCCGCATCGGCCAAAGGGATGCATTGCCCAGGCGTGGAGTGTTGCGGAGATCTTGAGGGCGGCGGCGGAGGATCTCGGTATGCTGGGCGAGGACAGACTGCGAGAGCTGAGCTAGTAGCAGGAAAGCACGGAAGTAGAGGTGGCCAATGGAGACAATTGACATCAGCACGAGGTCGCGCGCGGAGGTGGTGGACATCACCGGACAGGTGCAGGAGGTGGTGGCCCGCAGCGGAGTGCGCCAGGGAGTTGCCTTCGTGTTCAGCGCGCACACGACTGCAGGGCTGACGGTGAACGAGCACGCGGACCCGGATGTGATGGAGGATGTGCTGGGGGCCCTGGAGCGGATGGCGCCCCGGCGGGGAGGATACGCTCACTCGGAGGGGAACTCCGACGCGCACATCAAGGCGAGCCTGGTAGGGCTCTCCGTGAGCGTCCCCGTGGAGGGGGCCCGGCTGGTGCTGGGGACCTGGCAGGGGATCTTCTTCTGTGAGTTCGACGGGCCGAGGCGGCGGCGGGCGATGGTGCAGGTGCTGGGGTCCAGCTAGGGGGGCGGGGGCGATCCAGGGGCGACGGGCGCCGTAAGCATTGTGGCGAAGGATGCCGAAGTATGGAATAGGCGTATAGGCGGCGGCGCAGAGCAGCGGAGAGATTGAAGCGGGTGGGAGTGTGCTGTCATGCAAGGGACAGCTTCCGCGCTCTGTGCACGGCACCGGCGCAGGCTGACGCTGTTGGTCCTCGTCTTAGGCTCTATTCTCGTTCTATGGGCTGGCCCGATTCGACCCGGGATTGTGCTGGGCGAGTCCATGTCCCCGACCTTTCACAGTGGGCAAGTGTTCCTCATGTCACGTGTCAGGGGAGCGAACGCGGTGGGGCCAGGTGATGCTGTGGTGGTCAATGTGGACGGTCAATTCTATCTGAAGCGCGTGTTCGCGGTGGGAGGGCAGACCATCTGGGGATTGGACTCAACAGATGTGGAGGGCGCGCCGGACATCATCCTGTCGCCCGACGATCTGGATAGGATACGGGAGGTGGCGCGCAACAGACCGGGCGTGGGCCGCGTGGTGCACATCAGGGTGCCGCCCAGGCATGTCTATGTGCTGGGAGATGCGGACGGGAACTCCTACGACAGCCGTCACTTCGGCCCGGTCCCGGTGGATGCGATACGAGGGCGGGTATTGGTGGCCCGACTTTTCCATCTCTGGCGTCCCACGCCGAGCGGGCCCAGAGTGGTGATGGCAAGCCCTGGCCGGAGGCCCGCGGGCGGCGAAAGGTAGCAGACGCGAAGCAGGGCGACCTGGAGGCAAAGGTCGCCCTGTCCGCAGCACCGAGTTGCATTCGAGCACGACCCGTCTGTCGTCGCGGAAGCTCCTCCGGAGTCCTCCACTGCGCCGGCCCCTGCGGCCCCTGATCCGCTTGTCGCCGGAACCGGCCCCAACGCAGCACGACGGTCGTCGAATGCGCCTCGGGCTTCCCCCCCAAGCCCCAACTGTGGACTTCGACGCTAGGTGGGATGGTGCGGACGAAGGGCCGAGCATGGCGGGGAATGCTCGGCCCTGTCCGCTGGCCCGTAGCAGGCAATCGCGCAGAACCAATAACGGCACGTCAGGGTCCTCGCGGCGAGGTCCGCCGCGAGGACACCGCGGCCATCCACTTCGCGCGGGCTCAGGCTGTGATCGGTGCAGCAATTCGGGACGTCGGCGTCGCACTTGAGCGAGGTGCAGCAAGAGACGCAGTGGGGACGACCGTGCCTGACGCGACCGCTGCTTGCGATGTCGGTGGGCGCTGCCGTGGCGCCGCGCTTGGCTGGAAAAGCAAAAGCCCCCGCGACAACGGTCGGGAGGCATTCGTGGCTCCGCCAACGGTCGCCACATGGACTATCGGCGGTGAGGCCTGCTTCAACCAAGCACAGGCACTATATGCGACTAGACGCGACGCGTCAAGGAGTAAGGCACCGGAGTTTGTGCAGAGCCAGCGACATCGACAGAGCCGCGCGTTGGCAGGCCTCGTCCGCC
>JAUVSA010000009.1 GCA_030597345.1 Bacillota bacterium | reverse complement strand
TCATCCATGCGTCCGGCCAGCGCATGGATGTCCTCGTGGTCGAAAGGTGTCACGAACGTCCGGTTCAGCCGATCGGCAATCTCGTGAGTCGTGATATCTCCCTCGTGCTCCACTTCCTCAATCTGACTGCAGAGCTCGGCGGTGCGCGCATGATTTGAAACCAATTCTACCAACAGCTCGGCGCCCGTCACGATGTTCTTCGCCTGCTCGTCAAACAGCTCGAAGAAGCGTTCCTCTCTGGGTATGAATCTTAGTCTCATCGCTCTCCCGCCTCCACCCGGCTCTGCCCTCTTCCCGCGTCTGTGGATTCTGCCCGCAACTCCTTCCACCTTTCAGCTCCGAGTGCGGTTCTTTTGGACCCCCGCAGCGGGCCGGGTGGCGCCTCACCGCGGCAAAGGGGCAGCGCTCTGCATGTCGAAGTCCGGGGGCATCCAGTTTGGGAGGAGCGACTGTGGCGAAGACCGTAGTAGGTCCGATGGAATTCCTGCCGGAGACCTTGCAGGCCCTCGCTCATCCCGGGCTGCTGCTCGTTTCCCTGGACGGCAGGCGCCGGCCGAACGCGATGACGATCGGGTGGGGATCAGTTGGGATCTACTGGGGCCTGCCGATGTTCGTCGTCCCGGTGCGCAAGTCACGCTACACATACGGATGTATTGAGAAGACCGGGGACTTTACGGTGAATGCGCTCCCCCGCAAGCTGGCTGACTTGGCGGCCTTCTGTGGAACGGTCTCGGGGCGTGATCACGACAAGCTCGCCGAGGCGCAGCTGACAGCGGCCCCCTCCCTGAGGGTCAAGTCCCCGATCATTGAGGACTGTCTGATCCACTACGAATGCAAAGTGGTGCATGCTAACGACTTGGCGCCCAAGACACTGCCTCATCGACTTGTGCGCCCGATGGACCCCCGGGGCGACTACCATCGCTTCTTCTTCGGAGAGATCGTGGCCGTTCGAGCAGAAACAAACCTCCGGCGGCGGCTCTAGGTTGCAGCATCGGCCGTCGGCTGCGTAAGCGAGGAAGCCATGGGCGCAGCAGCTCTCGGGACCAGCGAGATTCCGGGCCCTCATTTCCGGCCGGGTACAGATGATTGGATTCCGGGCCTTCGCCGAGGGGCGAGCGCTCGCCCTGGGAGTGACAGGATACGTGCGCAATCTTCCCTCGGGGGAGGTCGAGGTGCTGGCACAGGGGGACCGCGAGCTCCTGGACGAGTTCCTCGCGGCTCTCCGAAGGGGGCCCAGTGGCGCTCGTGTGGCAGGCGTCACCGTGAGCTGGGAAACGCCCCGCACAGGGCTCTCAGATTTCTCTATTCGCCTTGCTGGATGGTGAGCAGTCTTCGGCCCGTACCAACGCAGATGGACCGACCGCCGTGTTGTCCCTTCGTGAGAGAGCGACGGGAGTATCAGCGGTGGTCCTCCTTCGCCAACGAGGTAGATGCAGACACGGTCTTCGCGAATGCTCTGGTGGCCCCGGGCGAGGTGCTGCTGGCCATCAGCACCTCGGGCACAGCGCGGGAATGCCAATCTCCCTCTGGCTATTTCAGAAGCCGGTTGAGCGGACAGTCCTCACAGCTCCGCCCCGGACACGGAGTGGCCCTGCCACAGCCCGTCTTGATGACCTCTTCGGTTGCCGACCCTGTCGGCTGATCGCCGGCCCGACCCAGCGGCTCGACCCCGGCTGTCGTCGCTGGGGCCTGTGTCTCCAACGGCGCCAACTCACCCCCGGCCGTCGTCGACACCAGCCGTGCTTGCTCGTGGGACTCCGGCTGATCGGTCCTCAGAAACGCACCAGCGCTGGCGACGAGCACTATGCCCAGAGATATCGCCAACGGCAAGATCAGTCTTCTCATGCCGACCACCTCCTCATCAGTGCTAACAGATCAGACGAGGAAACGTGGTCGCCATTCCCGGCCGGTTGTCGTGATGCCGGGACCTCCTCGCTACCTGACGACAATGTCTGAGCGCGTCAGAGAGAGCCCCTTCACCGCTACCTCAACAGTGGGGAAGCCCGGGGAGGCGGAGATGATCTCCGGCCCCTCGGGGGTGGCTATGATCGTGTCCTCCGACTTGGTGCCGGTGATGGACGGGTTCCAGGCGAAAGCCTGGTTTGGCTCCACGACATCGTCGATACTCGCGGTGGCCCGGTAGTCCCGGGCCGCATATCCCGTCGGGCCGCCCTGATGGTGCAGCTTCCACTCCTCCGGATAGCCCTGGGCGGCGTAGGCGTCCAGTCCGGCCTGGAATACGTCCCCAATCCGCCTCCCGGGGCGGGAGTTGGCGATGAACGCCGCGTCGACCGCGGCGACAGCATCGTGCTTCTGTCGGAGGTCCGCCGGTATGGGCCCGAAGTGCGCGATGCGAGTTGCCGACACTATCAACCCCTGCCGCCGGCCGCACACGACCAGCATCACCACGCGCTTGATCTCATTGCTGGTAGGGATCGGATGGCGGTACTTCGCCAGCCGCTCATCAGCCGCCACCAGCACTACGATGGGAGCGATGCCTCTGCGGAAGTGCGCCGCCGCCAGTGACGCGCCCGCCTCGTGCTCGCTCATTCCCGGCTCCAGTTCCATGCAGGCCTCGCCGACTGCCTCCCCAACGTCTCGGCCGAGCGCACGATAGCGATCCACCTCTTCCGGCGTCAGGGAGTAGCGGAGCCGGCCGATCTCCGAGGCACACTCCGTCACTCCGGGGAGTGCTACGTCCGCGGCGATCTTCTCGCCGGCAGCGACGCGTGCCAGTGCGGGCGGCAGCGCGTCGTCGGGCCACAGGCTCACCTCTTCGGCAAATCCCTGACCCGCCAGTTCCTCCTCCAACAGGCGCGGTCGTTCCACGTTGTTGGTGATCAGGGTTTTCCGGTCTCGATGGACCAGCAGCGCGCCCACACCCGCCTCCTGCGCGAGACTGACATGGCTATCTCCTCCCCCGGTGAACCAAGCGAAGCTCTCGGTCAGAGCCAGCAGAACCGCATCATAGCCTCCGGCGTCCAGGAACTGGTTTATCCGACGCTGCTTCTCGGCAATTTCCGAAGCCCTTGACATCGCCGTCCTCCTAACTCTCTGCCACCCGGCGCGCTTCCACGCGGATCGTTCGTCGCGTCCTCTTGCTCACCTTGTAGCGGTCGTTGATGCGGTATCCAACCACCCACACGATCTCATCGCCAGAGAGGACGAGCGGGATACGGCCGCGCTCCGCCCGCGGAACCTTGGCGTTCACGAAGAAGTCCTGAAGCTTGACCGTGCCCTTCATGCCGAAGGGGACAAATCGGTCTCCGCGGCGGCGCGTCCGCACGGTCAGCGGCGACTTGATTCCTTTTGCATCCAGGAGTGCCGCCATGGGGCTCGACGGCGCTCGCCGCGCCCGAGAGAAGGCCGCGGCCACCGCCAGCCCAAGCTCGCGGATGGAGACCTGCCCGGGGACTGGCAGGGCCCATTCGCCAGTGTGTGCCGGGCGCCGCGCGGGCAGGGCCGTGACAACAAGCTCCCCGTAGCCTCGCTCGGCCCGCAGGCCTCCGGGCAGCTCGACAATCGCGCCCGTTCGTCCCGAGACAGCCAGCTCAACCAGCGCGTCGACTCGCTCCAGCTCTACGTCGAGTTGATCCCCCTTCATCCGCTCGATCGCGCTCCGCACTATGCGTCGCTGAAGCACCTTCGGGAGCGAGGCAAAGGGCCCGCACGCGATCCCCATTTCTCCCGGACGCTGGGCCCCCACTTCCCGAAGGGCGTTGGCCGTCTGTTCGATCATGAACTCGTTCTCGGCCCGCATGATCTCTGCGAGCCGACAGAGTCTGGCATCTACCCGCGGCTGGATCTGCCGCAGCATCGGCAGCACCTCATGCCTGATGCGGTTGCGGGCGAAGACGGTGTCCAGGTTTGACGAGTCGAGCCGATGGGCAAGCTTCTGGTCCTGGCAGTAGGCCTCCACGTCCGCCCTGGACACGGCTAACAGCGGCCGGATGATCCTGCCCCGGACCGGCGGTATGCCGGCCAGGCCCGCCGGTCCCGTGCCGCGCAGGATGTTCAGCAGCACCGTCTCAGCCTGATCGCTCGCCGTGTGTCCGGTCGCGATGCGGTTGGCCTTCGCCCGATCCGCCACTCGCTCGAGCACGCTGTACCTCGCTGTCCGCGCAGCCGTTTCGATAGACATCTTGTGAGTTCTCGCAAAGGCGCGGACGTCGACCCGATGTCGCGTGAACGGCACCCCAAGAGAGCGAGCGAAGCTCGCCGCGTGCTTGGCGTCTGCGTCGGCCTCCGGCCCTCGCAGCCCATGGTGCACATGGCACGCGCGCACCCGACAGCGGAGCCGCGTCCGAAGCTTCACCAGGGCGTGCAGCAGGGCCGTCGAGTCCGGACCGGCCGACACGGCCGCGAGAACCGTCTCGCCGGGCAGGATCATCCGATGCGCGTCTACCGTCGCGGCGACGCGCTCCAGGAATGCAGACGCGCTATTCCTGGAAGAGGAGATCGGGGACCCGCCATCCTTCTTCGAGGAATCGACCGGTTCCTCTCGCGTTTTGCTCATCGAAGGCCTCTGCCTCATCGCGGGGCAAGCCCGATATGGCGAAGGGCACTGGCTCCCGCGCGTGCGTTCTAGTTGAGATCTTCGTGTAGTGATCGGCGGCGACCATCAGTCGACTGCCGGGCAGCGAACGCAGGTGCTCTGCCACGGAACCGACGATATGTCGGTCGATTTGCTCAATTGCCCACACCTTACGCTCGGGGCTCGCCTGGTGACTCGCCTCATCGGGGGCCTCGATGTGCACCAGGACGAAGTCGTACTTCTCCAGGGCATCAACCGCCGCCTCTCCCTTGGCCGCGAAATCCGTCTCCAGATTTCCCGTGGCCCCTGCTACCTCCAGGGCGGGGAGGCCTGCACACTTGCCAACCCCGCGCACAAGGTCTACCGCGGCTATCACCACTCCCGTGGTGCCGCGCTGTATCGCGAACGAAGGAAGGGCACAGGCGCGGCCCTGACCCCATAGCCAGATCATATTGGCGGGCAACTTGCCCTCATCGCGGCGCCGCTCGTTGATCTCGTGTGAGTCGAGGATCTCCAGCGAATCGAACATCAGCTGCCTCAGCGTACTTTCGCCGTCTCCTCGCGGCAGGTACGGCTCGATCGTCTTTCCGATAATGTCGTGTGGCGGCGTTGTCCTGACCTCCGGCGAGCCGTCGCGCCAGACCATGACGTGTCGATAGCTGACACCAGCATAGAACTGCACGCGCCTGGTCGAGAGCTTCTCGTTCACCAACGCCATCAGCACACGAGCGTCGGAGGTAGGGATCTCTCCCGCCGAGTAGTCGATCAAGGTCGTGCCGTCAGAGCTGACAAGATTGCACCGAAAGGCAACATCCTCAGGAGTGAGCGGGACGTCCAGGCTGGCCGCCTCCAGAGGCGCGCGGCCGGTATGGTACTGGCGAGGGTCATAGCCGAGAATGGCCAGGGTGGCCACATCGCTGCCCGGCTCCATCTCGTCGGGGATGGTCTTGGCCAGGCCACAGACGCCCTCCCGGGCGACCGAGTCGGCGTGAGGAATGCGGGCCGCCTGCAGAGGTGTCAGGCCGCCCAGTCCGTCTTGCGGATCATCGGCGGCGCCGTCCATGATGATGATCGCGCGCTTCGGCCGGGGTGTGCCAGGCGGGCCATACATTGCTTGGTGCAGTATAGCAAATACCCTCCGGGTCGGTCAACCGACCCCGCTGCTCACGGTTACCCAGTTTCCGATAGGGATTGAGGAGGGGAGAGGGCGTCGGGGAAGGAGTCGAGGAGGTGTTCCAAGGCGAGAGCGTGGAGCCAGCGTTGACACTGCGCGAACGGCAGGTCTATACTGAGCCACCATACGCGGCGGTGGGCAGTGAAGCTAGGCCTGGATACCTACAGCTACCATTATGCTGCCGGCCTGTGGGAGTATACGCCCCGGGCGAATGCTCCCATGGCGATAGAGCACTATCTCCAGAAGGCGGCGGAACTGGACCTCGACGGCGTACAGCTCTGCGACCCGCGTCACCTGGACAGCCTGGAGTACGGGTACGTGAGCGACCTGCGCCAGAAGGCAGAGTCGCTGGGGCTCTACCTCGAGCTGGGCACCGGCGGGACAAATCCGGATCACCTCCAGAGCATGGTGCGCACCGCGCACGTGATGGGCTCTCCGGTGATGAGAACCTTCGTGGGAAAGCCGCGCCCGACGACCTCAGACGCCATGTCGAAGCTCCTCTCGGCAACGGCCGGCGAGATCGCGCAGGTGACATCGGTGTGCGAGCGCTACCAGATCGCGCTCGCACTGGAGAACCACCAGGACCTGACGACCGATGAGCTCCTGACGCTAATCGAGTTGATCGACAGCGAATGGGTTGGCATCTGTTTCGACACCGGAAACCCACTGGCCCTGCTGGAAGATCCCCTGGACTCGGCGATCGCCCTTGGATCGCTGGTGAAGTGTGTGCACTTGAAGGACTACCAAGTAGTTGCGCGGGCAGACGGCTTCGCGCTGATAGGATGTGCTCTCGGGGAGGGAGTGGTGGACCTGAGAGGGATTCTCGATGTGCTGGCCCAGCGCGCCCCCGACGCGAATCTCAACATCGAGACCTGCATCGGCAGGCACCCTTGTCCGGTGCTCGATGAGGAGTATCTGGCGCGCGTGCCGGGCACTTCCGCCTCGGACCTGGGGCGAACGCTGCGTCTGGTGCGAGATCGCGGCCTGGCGCGCGAGCCGCAGCTGCCAGTCGAACGAGGCGCGCCAGAGGACGAGATCCTCGCGGCCGAGGACGAGCTGGTGCTCAGAAGCGCGCGATGGGCCCAGCAGGCGCTCGGCCGGTCGGCGCCGGAGTTGTCCGACTTGCTGGAAGGGTCCTCCGGTAGCGCCTGGGAGGCGAGGTCGGCACCCGGCCGGCACAAGGCCTCCGAATCCTCCCAGGATGGACCGCAGCGAAGTGAGTAACTCGGACCGGAGTGGCCTTCTGGAGACGGAAGTGGGGGTTGTGGTAGGGGTCGAACAGGAGCGACCGGGGGCGCAGGAGCTGGTGGTACGAATCCGAGACCGACAGGAACGCGCACTTAACTACACGCATCTCCTGGGCAGGCTGGAGCCGGGCGAGCGGGTGCTGCTGAATACCACCGCGGTGCGGGCCGGCCTGGGAACAGGAGGCTACCACTTCGTGATGGAGCGGAGCGGGCAAGATCGCAAGGAAGCGGACACGCCGGGGCGGATCGTGAAGCTGCGATACACTCCTCTTCAGTTTCGATGCCGCTCGGTCGAGGAGCAGGATAGCCCCTACCGGGAGGCAGTGGCGGCATGCGACGAGCTGGAGGGGATGCCTGTCATTGTGACCGGGCTCCACAGCCAGATCGCGCCGGCGGCGGCGGCAGTGAAGGCTATGAGGCCGGAGGCGCGTATCGCCTACGTCATGACCGACACCGCGGCATTGCCGTTGGCGTTCAGTCGGCTCGTGGCGGCGCTGAAGGAAGCTGGGTTGCTTGACGCGACGATTACGGTGGGGCAGGCTTTCGGCGGGGACTATGAGGCGGTGAACGTGTTCTCCGGCTTGCTCGCCGCCCGTGCCGTGGCGGGAGCGGAAGTGGTGATCGTAGGCCAGGGGCCCGGGAATGTCGGAACAGAGACGGAGTGGGGCTTTGGGGCGATCGCGCAGGGCGAGCACGTCAACGCGGCGGGCATACTGGGTGGCACGGCTATAGCGATACCGCGCATCAGCTTCGCCGACAGTCGGCCGCGACACCACGGGGTCAGTCGGCAGTTCCTCGTCGCTCTCGGGCGCGTAGCCCTGACCGAGGCGCTGGTGAGCGTTCCCGCGATGCAGCCTGAGAGGTTGGAGTTGGTGCAGCGGCAGCTGGACGACGAAGGGATCACAACCAAGCATGAGGTGCTGGTGGCGCGGGGCGAGGCAGGGATTGAGGCTCTGGCCGCACACGGGGTGGAGGTCAAGAGCATGGGTCGCAGCGTGGAGGCGGACCCGGAGTTCTTCCTGGCGGCTGGGGCGGCTGGGGCCATTGCAGTGGAGCGGCTGAGGTGGACGAAGAACTCAGAGAGCGACTGATCTCGTCGCGCACCGTCTTCGAGGGCAAACTGATCGCGGTGCGCGTGGACGAGGTGGAACTGGCGAACGGTAGGAGGGCGACACGGGAGATAGTCCCTCATCCGGGCGCGGCGGCGGTGGTGCCCCTTCTGCCCGAAGGCCGCGTGGTGATGATAAGGCAGTATCGGCACGCGGCGGGGAAGGTGCTCTGGGAGGTACCGGCCGGCCTGCTGGAGGAAGGCGAGGACCCGGAAGATGCCGCCCGACGGGAGCTGGCTGAGGAGGTCGGCTACGAGGCGGAGGAACTGACTCCGCTGTTCTCCACGTACCTCAGTCCGGGCTACAGCACGGAGCTGATTCACATCTTTCTGGCGCGCGACCTGAAGAAGGTGGCCGCGTGTGCGGTCGATGCATCGACTGCGGACGCGGACGAGCGGATAGAGGCTTTTGATCTGCCCCTTGATGAAGCTGTCGCCATGATAGAGAGAGGGCAGGTGCAGAACGCGGCGGCGATATGTGGGCTGCTCGCCGCGGCGAGGGTGTGCAGGGGCGAGTAGGAGGAAGTCGGCCGGGGAGGACTGAATGAAGCGCGCGGGAGGTGGGCTCAGGCCGCGAGACTGGGGGTCGCGGAGCTTGCTTTTCGCGTCGCCATGGGTCGCACCTGCGGACAGGCCCCCAGGCCGTGTCCAGCCGGTCCGCGAGCCCTGCAAGGAGTTACTTCGATGAGACACGCGAGACTTTGGAGCATCCGCCGCCGGATAATCGCCGGGGTGGTCCTGCTGGCGGCGGCCGTGCTCCCGGTTGAGGCACAGGACACGCCGGCCGCACCGGCGACGGAGGGTCGGGCTTGGCCCCCGGTGGCGGTCGAGGGCGAGGTTCAACTGCGGCCGGAGCTGAGAGACTTCTCCGGGGTGCAACGGTGGCGAGTCAATGGTCAAGAGATCACCCTGGATGATGTGAAGGCGCGCGCGCTTCTCTTTCAGGGTCCGTATGTGCTGCAGGACGTGCTGGCCGCAACCTTGCTCGAGCAAGAGGCGGAGCGGCGCGGCATCAGCGTGACGGAGGAGGATGTGGAGGCGCAGATCGGGGTCCTGCGAGAACAGCTCGGTCTGCGCTCGGAGTACGCTTTGGACTTCCACCTTAGACAGCGTCGCATGACGCGAGAGGGCTTCCGACAGCAGGCCAGGGAGCACCTGCTGCTCACGAAGGTGCTGGGCGAGCGGGTGTATGTAAGCGATGCGGCGGTGGAGAAGTTCTACCGGGAGTTCGGTGATATGCTGTACTCCCGCGGCAAGCGGGTCGCGTTTCGCATCATCAGCTTCAATACCGAGGCGGCCGCCCGGGCAGGCCTGCAAGAGATGAGCAAGGGGAAGAACTTAGTGGAGGTAGCGCGGGCTCAGGCGCTCAGCCCGGCTGAGCGCGCAGTGGCGGGGGAGCTAAATTGGTACGAGACGGGACAGCAGCCTGCTTTTCCGCCTGAGTTCGAGGCGGTGCTGTTCGCGGCTCAACTCAACCAGGTGGTGGGGCCGATCAAGGCGGTGAACAGGTATCACTTGGTGCGGGTCGAGAAGAAGAGCGATCCCTACCAGCTCACTCTGGAGGAGGTGCGAGAGGACATCCGGGCACAGCTGCGGCGCCGGGATCTGGAGCAGATAGTCTGGCCCAGGTGGATCGGTGAGCAGCTGGCAAACGCGGAGATCGAAGTGATAAGGAGTGAGAGTGCGGACGCCGCCGGTCCGGAGCCGCAAGCGGAAACCGCCGAAGTCCAAGACACGACGGAATCACAAGAGCAGCCCGGGCCCCCGTTGGAGACGGGGGAGGCGGATTGAGAACGGAAGGATGGCACGACCGATGCGCACTGTCAAAGCGGCAGTGATTGGAACGGGATTCATCGGGCCGGCGCACGTGGAGGCGCTGCGGCGGCTCGGGTTCGTCGAGGTGGTGGCGCTGGCGGAGCGGGACCAGGCTACGGCCGATGAGAAAGCCAAGCAGTTGTCGATTCCCCGGGCCTACGGCGACTATCGCGCGATGCTGGCCGATCCGGAGATTCAAGTCGTCCACAACTGCACCCCCAACAACCTCCACTTCGAGGTGAACCGGGCCATCCTGGAGGCGGGGAAGCACTGCATCTCCGAGAAGCCGCTCGCCATGAAGTCCCAGGAGACGCGAGCGCTGGTTGAACTGGCCCGGAGACGGGGACTGGTGAACGCGGTGGACTTCAACTACCGCTTCTACCCCTTGGTGCAGCACGCCAAGGCGATGGTGGACGCGGGCGAGGTCGGCGAGGTTTACACCGCGCACGGCTCATATCTCCAGGACTGGCTTTTCCTCGACACGGACTACAACTGGCGGCTGGAGCCAGAGGTGTCCGGGCCGAGCCGTGCGCTGGCCGACATTGGGTCCCATTGGTGCGATCTTGTTCAGTTCGTGACCGGGCGGAGGATCGTCGAGGTACTGGGAGATCTCGCCACCATTCACAAAGTCCGCAAGAAGCCGAAGGGCCCCATGGAAACCTACGCCGGGAAGCTGCTCACGCCAGAAGACTACGAGGAGGTGCGCATCGGGACCGAGGACTACGCCACCGTGCTGTTCGCCTTCGACAACGGCGCCCACGGTGCGTTCACGGTCTGCCAGGTGTCGGCGGGAAGGAAGAACCGGCTCTACTATGAGGTGGATGGCTCGAAGTGCGCCATCTCCGGCGACCTGGAGAGACCCAACGAGCTGTGGATAGGCTATCGCGAGAAGCCCAACGAGGTGTTGATCAAGGACCCGTCGCTGCTGAAGGAGGAGGCAAGGCAATACGCCCATTACCCGGGCGGTCACCCGGAGGGCTATCCCGACGGCCCCAAGAACCTGTTCCGGAACGCGTATCTCAAGGTTCTGGGAGATGAGGCGGCGCTGCCCTTCCCAACGTTCGAGGACGGCCACCGCGCGGTTGCCATCGTGGAGGCCATCCTCGCCAGCAGCAAGACCAAGCAATGGACCAAGGTGGAATAGCGGGGCGACCCCCGCCCCGAGGTGTCTGTCTGAGATCTCTGATCTCAATATCCGTTGACAAGGAGAGCGAGGAATGCGCACCATCAAGACAGCGGTGATCGGCACCGGGTTCATTGGGCCCGTGCACGTGGAGGCCCTGCGAAGGCTGGGGTTCGTGGAGGTGGTAGCGCTCGTGGGCCGCGACAAGGCGCGCACCGAGGGGAAAGCCGCCGAGCTGTCCATCGCCAAAGTCTATACGGACTACCGCAAGATGCTCAAGGATCCGGAGATCGAGGTGGTCCACAACTGCTCCACCAACAACGTTCACTTCCCTATCAACACCGCCATCCTGAAGGCCGGGAAACACTGCATCTCGGAGAAGCCGCTGGCGACCACAACCGTCCAATCGCGAGCCCTGGTCAAGCTGGCGGAGAAGGCCGGACTGGTCAATGCAGTGAACTTCAACTACCGCTTCTACCCGCTTTCCCAGCAGGCGAAGGCGATCGTGGACGCCGGGGAGATGGGTGAACTGTACGCGGCCAGCGGCTGCTACCTCCAGGACTGGCTGTGCTGGGAGACGGACTATAGCTGGCGGCTGGACCGGCGCATTTCGGGTGCAAGCTCCGCGGTCGCCGATTTGGGCTCTCATTGGTGCGACCTGGTGCAATTCATCACCGGCCGCCGGATCGTCGAAGTGTTGGGAGACCTCCGGACCACGTTCAAGGTGCGCAAGCGGCCGAAGGTTAGCACCGCGGCCTTCGCTGGTCACGCCCTCACCGCCAAAGACTACGAGCAAGTGAAAGTGACGCTTGATGACTGGGCCGACGCGCTGGTGCGATTCGACAACGGAGCGCGGGGCAGCTTCAGCGTCTCGCAGGTCTCGCACGGCCGCAAGAACCACCTCCACTACGAGCTGGACGGTTCCAAGTGCGCCCTCGGCGCCGACCTCGAGCGGCCCAACGAACTCTGGGTGGGCCATCGCGAAAGAGCCAACGAGGTGCTGATCAAGGATCCGTCCCTGCTCAAGGAGCAGGCGCGGGTTTACGCCCACTACCCCGGCGGCCACCCCGAGGGCTATCCCGATGGGCCCAAGAACCTGTTCCGGAACGCGTATCTCAAGATTGCAGGCAACAAGGCGGCGCTGCCCTTCCCCACCTTCGAGGACGGCCACCGCGCGGTCGCCATCGTCGAGGCCATCGTCGCCAGCAGCAAGGCCGGGAAGTGGACGAAGGTTGCGTATTAGAGAGGCGAGAATACAGTGCAGGCCGCAGGCCTGCACCACGAGAGGGAGGCCGAAATGAAGATCGGAGTGTTTGCCGTCTTGTTCGCTGACATGCCGTTCGAAAAGATGCTCGACCATGTCGCGGAGGTAGGGTGCGAGGCGGTCGAAATCGGTGTGGGAGGCTATCCGGGGGACGCGCACTGTGATTCGGCTGCGCTGCTGAAGGACGAGGCGGCGCAGCGCCGGTTTCTGCGGGCAGTGAAGAGGCGCGGGCTGACTATCTCGGCGTTGAGCTGCCATGGCAACCCGGTGCATCCCCAGAGGTCGATCGCGAACAAGCACCACCAGGCGTGGCGAAGAGCGGTGCGGCTGGCGGCGGCGCTCGGCGTTGAGCGGGTTGTCACCTTCTCTGGCTGTCCCGGGGACAGCGATGACGCGAAGTATCCGAACTGGGTCACGTGCCCGTGGCCGCCGGACTTCTCCGAGATCGTCAAGTGGCAGTGGGAGGAGAAGCTGATTCCGTACTGGACGAAAGAGGCTGCCTACGCAGAGAAGCAGGGGATCAAGAAGATCTGCTTCGAGATGCACCCGGGCTTCTGCGTCTACAACCCGGAGACGCTGCTGAAGCTGCGGGAGGCGTGCGGGGAGGCGATCGGGGCGAACTTCGATCCAAGCCACCTATTCTGGCAGGGGATTGACCCGGTGGCGGCGATCCGAGAGCTCGGGGCGGCGATCTATCACGTGCCCGCGAAGGATGTGAAGATCGATCCCATCAACACCGCCCGCAACGGTGTGCTGGACACAAAATCGTACACGAACGAGATTGCGCGGTCGTGGATCTTCCGCACTGTGGGATGGGGGCACGACCTCGCGGTGTGGAAGGAGATGGTCTCGGCGCTGCGGCTCGTCGGGTACGATCTGGTGCTCAGCATCGAGCACGAGGACAGCCTCATGAGCATGGACGAGGGCTTCCGCAGGGCAGTAGCGTTCCTGAAGGAGGTCTGCATTATCGGCCCCCCGCCGCAGGTCCACTGGGCCTGAGGCAGCGGATCGGCGACGGCTGTTCTGAGGCGGACTGAGTCGGGCCGGCTCCGCGAGGACCGGCCCGACGCTGTTGCCGGTGGCGGCCAGCGCCTTGCGTCATAGAAGGTTCAGGCTTCGTTCACTTGGGATTCATGCTGAGTAGATAACGTGGGTATGGGAAGCAAAGCTGCATTGCCGCGGTTCAGTAGAGCGCATTTCATAACCCTCACTCGCCTGCCTGTCCGTTAGAGACGCTGGCATGAAATGCGCCTGCTGGAGCCTGGCGGCTTGTGCTGCTGTTTCATAACCTCAGGCAGCACAAGCTGCCAGACTCCAGATGGAGGTTATGAAACAGCTTCTAGACACCCTTCCCGATAAGGGACGGAGGGCCGATATGACTTCAGCATCACGAGGGTATCTGGGGGTGATGCTTGCCGCTGCCTGTGTGACATTGCTGTTGGCGGGTGGCTTGTTGGGAGATACGGGGAGCATTGGCCCAGGGGACTGGCAGTACCGAGAGCTGGATGCGCTGGGGCAGGCCGGGCTGCTGAGCGGCCACCCGAAGGGGCCGCTCAGCGACTGGGCTGGCGGCCTCACCCGTTATGAGGCGGCTTCGCTGACACTGAGGGCGATAGAGGGCCTGGGAGAAGCATACAAGACCCAGGGCGAAGCACTTCATCGGATTGCCCAGGCCGACGTTGGCGCCGAACAGCCGATGCCGAGAAGTGTCACGGTGGAAGATCTCGCGCGGGTGGAGAAGCTGATCGAAGAGTTCCGGGCTGAGCTGCTGACAATGGGAGTGAGGGTGGATGACCTCGAATCGGCCCTCCGCGATGCTCTCGAACGACTGGGCAAAGTCGAGGCCGAACAGAAGAAGCACAAGCTGGGCGGATACTTGCAGTTTCGGTATCAGGACGACAACGCGGTTGATCGGGAGGAGTTCCTGGTTCGCCGAGCACGCTTCAACGTGCGCGGTCCCGTGAGTGAGCGGGCATCCTACCGAATCGAGTTTCAGCTCGACGCAAAGGAAGCAGGAAAGGCTCGGGGCAGCAAGGTGCAACTGCGCACGGCCTACGCTGACTACGAGCTAAACATAGGAAGGCTGCGGGTCGGGCAGGCAAAGGTCCCGTGGGGCTATGAACTGCTGGAGTCGGTGCCGAAGCTGTGGACCGCGGAGCGGGCCCTGTTCATGGATCGACTGTTTCCGAACCAGCGCGACATCGGGGTTCAGTGGTCGTATCGCCGGTCGGCAACCTCGCCGCAGGTGGACGTCGGGATCTTCAACGGCACCGGCATAAATGCCAGCGACAACAACAGTCGGAAGAATGTGATGGCACGGGTTGACTTCCCGGTTCGGAACGGGACTGTAGCCCTGTCGGGGTATGTCGGGGAGAACGCAGAGGGAGTCGCTGCCACCGACCAGGACCGCTACGGCGTGAGCACCAGGTTCAGGCGCGGGGAGACACAGTTCATGGGCGAATTCGTGACCGGCGAGGATATGGGCCATGATGTGCGCGGCTGGTACGCGCAGATAGGGCATCCCATCTCCAAGCGTCGGCCGAACTTGCTGTTCGCGAAGTATGATCGGTACGACGAGAACACAGACGCGCCTGACGATCTGTTCGGCCGGTGGAGCTTTGGGTACTGGTGCGAGCTGGACCCTGCTACACGGCTGACACTGGTGCATGAGCGCCGGAAGCCGCAGTCGAGCTTCTCGCAGTTGGGCCAGTGGGATGGCGACGCCACTTACGTGCAGATGCAGGTGAAGTTCTAGCGCAGCAGCGTCACGGCTGGATAGTGGGCGAGGGGCCCGCCGGGAAGCGGCGGGCCCCCGGTGTTTCCTCGAGGCTGTGCGGACACCGGGAAGAAGTCTGCAGACGGAGGATGCTAAGATGGCAAGTTCTTCCAAGAGGGCGGCGCTGAGCGATGGGGACAGGGAGCGATATCACCGCCACATGATGATCCCGGGCTGGGGGGAAGAGGGGCAGGAAAGGGTCAAGTCCGCGCGCGTGTTCGTGGCCGGCGCGGGCGGACTGGGCTCGCCCGCCGCCATATACTTGGCCGTTGCCGGGGTGGGCCACCTGGTGATCTGCGACTGCGACAGCCCGGAGCTTTCGAATCTGAATCGGCAGATCCTACACAACGACTCGCGCATCGGGATGAACAAGGCCGAATCTGCGAAGCTGTCCCTGACCGAGCTGAACCCCGCGATCGAGGTGGATGCCATCAGCACGCGAATCGAGTCCGAGAACGTCGACGATCTCGTCGGAGACGCGGATATCATCGTAGACTGCATGGACAACTTCGCCACGCGGTACGCGCTGAATGAATGCGCCCTTCGGAAGGGCATCCCATTCGTGCACGCGAGCGTCTGGGGGATGGAAGGGAAGCTCACCTTCATTCACGTGCCCGATACCCCGTGTCTTCGCTGCATCTTCCCGGGCCCGCCAGCGCAAGAGGTGTTCCCGGTGCTCGGCGCCACCCCCGGCATGATCGGATGTCTGGAGGCGATGGAGGCGCTAAAGTACCTCGCCGGCGTGGGGGAAAATGTGAAGGGCCAGCTCCTGGTGTGGGACGGCGCAGACATGGAGTTCGCGACCTATCCGATCAGGAAGGATCCCAAGTGTCCGACGTGTGCCGGCTCGGATGCCTGAGTTGAGCCGAAGGAAAACAAGAGACAGGGTCTCATAGAGGCCTTCTGACTGCATAGGAAGAACCATAGAATGCCTGGCACTGATCACCGACGGTTGCGGGACAGTGCACAGAACGCACGGAGGTGACGTATGAGCGGCAGGAACAGCGTAGTAGCTGTCATCGTGGCGGTGTTGATCTGCGGACTGGTTGGGTTGGGCTGTCGGGGAGAGCAGTTGGTCGCCGTTGAGCCCGACGTGCCCTCCCTGCCCGGACCATCTGCCGCAAGCGCGGCAGCAGCGGTGGTTACAGTAGGCAACCCTGACGCGCCGGTGAAGCTCATGGCCTTCTATCCCCTGAACGAAGGCCACCAGTTCATCGCGGACTATGTGCAGGAATTCGCGGAAGCCCACAGCGAGCACGTGTATCTCGAGGTGATCGACTTCCGCACCTCCGAGGGAATGGTAGTGTGGCAGGACACCGGCCTCTCCTGCGCAGGGGTGTTGGTCAATGGGACGACCGTGCACGAGATCAAGCGAGATGGCGAGATCGAGACAGTGAACTTCATCAAGCGGCTGGGTGTGAACTGGACCGAGGAAGACTTCGAGACAGTGGTGAACCAGCTGCTGGCTGAGGCCGGCGTGGCGGTGGAAGCGGCCGCAGGAGAGACCGATGATGCCCCTCAGGAGGAGGAGTAGCCTGGGTCGGCGGACTAGAAGTCTGCTAACGCTCGTCGGGCTCGCACTACTCGGGTGCGGCGGAACAGTTCCGGAGCGGGAGCCCGTTGGCCTCACTGTCTATGTTCCCTGCGTGATCGCAGGGCCGATGCGCGACGTTCTCACGGCCTACGAGACGGCCCATCCCCACGTCGAGATGACAATGGAGACCGATAAGCCGTTGGCTCTGCTCGCCCAGGCGAAGGAGAGCCAGGAGGGGGCGGCGGCTGTCGTCACGATGGGCGATGTCGAGATGCGCTGGCTCGCCAGTGCGGGAGCCGTTGCGGCGTCGGAGGTGCGCACGATAGCGGTCAACACCTATCCGCTGGTGGTGGTCGCCGCGGCCGACGGCGCAGCCGGGGTCGAAGATCTTGCAGGCCTGGCGGGCGATGGCATGGCGAAGATCCTCTTGGAGGACTCCGCGCAGAGCAGCCTCGGCGACCGAGCGGAGCGAGGGCTCGGGCAGCTCGGCCTGTGGGAGGGAGTGGCGCCGAAAATCGTGCGCCCCCACGCCGACGATATGCTCCTCGCCAACGTGGTCGACGGAGAGGCCGACGCCGCGGTGCTCTTCGAGGACTGCCTGTTTGGCGACGCGGATACCACGAGATCTGTTCCGAAGACTCTCCGGATCATCGCCGAGATACCTGCCGACACCTACCCGCCGATTCCGTATCAGGCCGCGCCGCTGACGGGCGCTCCACAGGCCGAAGTAGCGCGCGCGTTTGTCGACTTCCTGGTCTCTCCGAAGGGACAAGCGGCACTCGCCGCAGCAGGCCTCAAGCCGGCCGACTAGCGCAGGCGCCCCGGCACGTTCCCCGCTTGCCAGTCGCCGCTCCCCGGTGTAAGGTAGGGAGCAGTATGGATCAACACCCTGGGCGCGGGAGCGAAAGCAGCTCCCCACGAGTGGAGAACGCGCGGCCGGCCAGACACTGGCCGGCCGCTCTTCGCGCGCTGCGGCATCAAGACTTTCGGCGTTTCTGGCTGGGGCTGCTGATCTCGACGACTGGCACGTGGATGCAGCGGGCGGCACAGGGCTGGCTCATCTACGAGCTAACCGGCCGTGCTCTCTACCTCGGACTGGTCGCCGCCTGCGGCGCTCTTCCCATGATGGTGCTCAGCCTGCCCGCAGGTGTACTTGCAGACCGGCTCCGTAAGCGGAACGTACTGCTGGTGACCCAAAGCCTGGCCATGCTCCAGGCGCTTCTGCTGGCCGCGCTCATCTACGCGGAGGTGGTGGCCGTCTGGCACGTCATGGTACTGGCCGCGTTCCTGGGTGCGGTATGGGCCTTCGACATGACCACCCGGCACGCAATGGTGCTGGAGCTGGTGAAGAAGGAAGACGCTCTGAACGCGATCTCGCTGAACTCCTCCGCCTTCAACACCGGGAGGCTCGTCGGACCCGCGGTGGCGGGGGTGCTGATGGCGTCGGCGGGGCTGGCCGTCTGCTTTCTCATAAACGGTCTCACGTTCCTCGCGCTGATCGCGGCGCTGATCGTGATCGCGCCGCGCCCTCCGGCCTCCGCGCCGCGCAGGCCGATGATGCAGCAGATCGGGGAGGGGTTCCGCTGGGCGAGGGGGAATCCCGTCGCCTTGGCGCTGCTGGCGATGATCACGGTCGTTAGCCTCTTCGCGCTGCCCTATGTGGTGCTGCTTCCGGTGATAGCGGGAGACGTCTTCCAGACCGGCCCTGAGGGCTATGGTTTCCTCATGGCTGCACCCGCCGCCGGTGCGCTCGCGGCGGCTTTCTTGCTGACGGCACTGGGGCACGGCGCGCGCCTGGGGGCCCTGGTCACGGTCGGCGCATTCTTCTTCCCCGTGGCCCTCTTTTCGGTTGCGGCCGCGCCGAGCTACGCGCTCAGCATCGTGGGCCTCTTCTTCACGGGCATGGGCATGATGACGTTCAATGTGGTCGCCAATACGATGCTCCAGAGGGCCTCGCCAGATGAGCTGCGGGGGCGGGTGATGAGCCTCCGGAGCTTCGTGTTCGCGGGCATGTCGTGGATCGGCCACGCGCAGATGGGAGCGCTGGCGGAGTGGTTCAGCGCGCGGATGGCGCTGGCGATCGGCGCGACGGTCTGCCTTCTGGCGGCCGCGGCGGCGTGGTGGCGAGTGCCGGAGTTGCGGCGCAGTGAGTGACGCGCGGTGCGTGTGGAGGAGGGGGGGAAGCCCGCGGCGACAGCGCGCGACGGGCCGCGGGGTGTGGGTGTGGTGGCCGATGACAGGCGCGGCTCCGGGCGCAGGATGCGCGGGCTGGGGGGCGAACAGACCGAGACAGACTGAGCATCCTCGCTGAGTTAGCACACCGAGCGCAGCGCACGAGGAGTTCGAACTGAATGCCCGTTCTACCTGACATCATCAAGCGCGGTTTGGACGTGGTGTTCGTTGGGACGAGCGTGGCTAGGAAGTCCTCCCAGCTACGCCACTACTACAGCCAGCCGAAGAATTCGTTCTACTGCGATTTGCATCATGCCGGCTTCACCGACAGATTGCTCAAGCCCGAGGAAGACAAGGAACTTCTCCGCTACGGGATTGGGTTGACTGATCTGGCGAAAGAGACTGTGTCGAGCGACGACCGTGCGCTCTCCGAGGATGACTCCGATCCCGATCGGTTTGCAGAGGTCATTCGCAGGAACAAGCCCGGCGTAGTGTGCTTCAATGGCAAGAGAGCTTACCGCGCTTGGTGCGGCTCAAAAGCACGTCGTTGGGGATTGCAGACGCGTGAGACAATTGAGGGTGTACCGATCTTCGTGGTTCCCCAGACGAGCGGTCGTGTGTGGGCGGCCAGGAAACTCGCTGGACAAACTCGGCGAGAATGGTTTCAGGCTCTCAAAGAGTGGCTGAGCCGAGAGCGCGCAGGTAAGGAGGTACCAGAATGACAGGGAGAGCATTGACGGCGACGGTGCTCTGGCTGCTGGTGGCCGTAGCGTGCGGCCCTGGGCCAGCATCGGCCGCAGAGACTGCGCAAGCTCCTTCCCGGTCCCCCACGTTGGACACTGCCGACCTCTTGGCGCGGGTCGCCCCAGCAGTCGTGACAGTCATAGGGACGAATGCAGAAGGGGACCAGGAGAGCCTGGGCAGCGGCATGATCGTCAACGCCGACGGAGTGATACTGACGGCGTGGCACGTGGTGGCGGAGGCCACAGCAGTGCGAGTGGAACTGCCCGACGGGACGGTCTACCAGGCCGAGGGGTGGCTCTGCGAGGATATAAACTGGGATTTCGCGGCGCTGAGGATCCCAGGCAATGGCCTGCCAACAGTGAGTCTTGGAGACTCTGACGAGGTGCGGCAGGGGGATCGTGTGCTGGTGGTGGGTAGCCCCCTGGGCCTGGAACAGACCGCGTCCGAGGGGATGGTGAGCGCGGTGCGGGAACTGCCGGGCGGCGGCAAGCTGCTGCAGGTAACGGCCCCGATGTCGCCGGGGAGCAGTGGCGGGCCGGTGCTGAACAGGAACGGCGAGGTAATAGGCATCGCTTCTTTCCTGCTGACTGAAGGGCAAAGCCTGAACTTCGCGCTCCCAATCAATGAGGTCAAGGCGAAGCTGGAGGGCGCTGCCAGGGTCACGCCGTTCGGTGAGGCCCATCCATCGGAGATCGCCCAAATGTTGGAGGCCTTCGAGTCCTTCCGGTTAGGTCTGGCCGTGCTGCCCGAAGACGAGGAATCCCCCGGGGCGAGAGAGGAGTTCGAGACGGCTCTTGCCTTGTTCCGAGAAGCGATCGAGAGCCGAAAGGACTGCCCCGCAGCGCACTTTTACGTCGGTTACTGTCTGGGGAACCTGGGCCGCTACCACGAGGCCGTGGAAGCGTTCAAGCAGGAAATTCGCATCAATCCGGACTTAGCCCAGGCCCACTACAACCTCGGGGTGGCGTACGGAAACCTCGGCCGCTATCAGGAGGAGGTGGAGGCACATCAGCAGGCGATCCGCATCGACCCGGACCATGCAGAGGCCCACTGCAGCCTCGGGTGGGCGTACGGGAACCTGGGCCGCTGGCACGAGGCCGTGGAAGCCTGCAAGCAGGCGATCCGCATCAACCCGGACTATACCATGGCCCACTCCAACCTCGGGGTGGCGTACGGGAACCTGGGCCGCCACCAGGAGGCCGTGGACGCCTTCAAGCAGGCAATTCGTATCAAGCCGGACGACGCCGTGGCCCACTCCGGCCTCGGGGCGACATACGCGGGCCTGGGCCACTATCAGAAAGCTGTGGAAGCGTTCAAGCAGGCAATCCGCATCAACCCCGACCTCGCCGTGGCCCACTCCGGCCTCGGGGCGGCGTACGGGAGCCTGGGCCGCTGGCACGAGGCTGTGGAAGCGTTCAAGCAGGCAATCCGCATCAACCCCAACCTCGCCGAGGCCCACTGGGCGCTCGGGCTGTCATACCTGGCTCAGGGCGAGCGGGGCCGTGCATTTGACGAGTACAAGATCCTGAAGGACCTAGATTCAGACCTGGCCGCGGAATTGTTCAACATGCTCTA
>JAUVSA010000046.1 GCA_030597345.1 Bacillota bacterium | reverse complement strand
GACTTGCGCGGTGATCAGATAGCCGATGATCTCTCCGGCGGAGAGAATCGGCACGGAGATATCGAGCATCCCCAGCGGACAGGCGTGCACAAGAGGCGCCAATCTCAGACCCGCCGCGCTCGAGTCCGCCACTTCTTGCGTCTCTTCGGCGCGGCCGCATTCCAGGCAGGGGCGCGAGAAAGAGACGGCGCGCGTGAAGCGGCGGCAGAAGTTGGAGAGGTCCTCGCAGGCGGTAAGGGGCCGCCCGGACGTGTCTACGAAGAGGACGGGTATGCCGTACGAGCGGCGCAATCCGTCCTGAAGATCCTGCAGCCTATTGGACCAGACTCTGTCGGCCAAACCCTCGCGTGTGCGCCCCATAGCTATCACCTCAGCGGGGACTTGGCCTGCTCACCGTAAAGGAGGTATTCCATGTTTGTGGCGCTCGCTCGGCCTGCTGACTTGGCTGCCAACCGCCGGCAACCACAGACTGCGTCCCACCGACCGCCCTATCGCTTCCAGGACCACCCGGCATCGGCCTGCCCAGGAAGCGTCGCCGCCATGTCCGAACGCGCGCCAGGCATGAATCTTGCACGCGTCGAAGCAATCGCGAGGGGATGAATGCTATGCCTGAGCCAACCGATTTCGGATACGGCAACTTCAGGTTCTTGTGGGGAGACCACATCTGCGCGATCTTCGACGATCACGCGCAGCAGATGGAGATCATGAGCAGCTTCATCGCGGCCGGTCTGCAAGGAGGCCAGCGTTGTCTGTGGGTCTCGCCGCGGGAGTCGGCCGAAGCGCTCCGGGTGGCCCTCAGCGAGATCGGGGCCGACCTCGCGACTCTGGAGGCTTCGGGCCAGCTCCTGATTATCTCGGAGGTCGAGTTCTACCTCCAGGATGGCATCTTCGAGCCCGAGCGGACGCTGGACCTCTTGAGGACCCTGCTGCAGGACAATCAGCGAGAGGGATATGCCACCATGCGAGTCGCCAGTGATGTGTCCTGGCTGCGAGAGGGGCGCCCGGATCCCGAACTGTGGGAGAGCTTCGAGGCCCGCCTCACCCGGGAGGTTGCCGGCCTTCCGTTGGTGATGGTGTGTCAGTACGCGCGGCGACAGGTCTCGGGCTCTCTGCTGGTTGCCGCGCTGCGGACGCACCCAGCCGTCATCCTGGGCGACACTTTTCGCCAGAACCCGTTCTACCTCGACTCGCTGCTCGGCATGCTCGGCCCCCAGGAAGTCGTGTAGCGCCGCTGGCGGCGCGGCCGGCTATTCGCGGCTGTCGGCACGGCCCCCGGCCACTGCGGACCGTGGGGGCAGCGCTCGCCTGAGCATCTGAGTCAGGTGCAGCACCTCCACGGGAACACCGAACTTCTGCGCGCCGCAGCGGAGCTGCATGATGCAGGCCGGACAGGGGGTGACGACGATCTCGGCGCCGGTGGCGCGGATATTCTCCATCTTCCGCTCGAGCACGCGCATGGAGAGATCGTGATGGGACATCGCGTAGCTTCCCGCCCCCCCACAGCACCAATCAGCCTCCGGGAGCTCGCGGTAGTCGAGGCCGGGGATCCGACCCAGCAGCTCGCGCGGCTCGCGGATGATGTTGTGGTAACGGCTCAGATGGCAGGGGTCGTGGTAGGTGACGACCGCGGGGACCGGCTGGAGTTCATCCGGCAGCTCAATGTGGGCCAGGAATTCTGAGAGATCGCGCACGCGCGAGGCAACCGCCTCCGCCTCCGCCCGCATGGGGTCGTCCTCAGAGAAGAGCTCGGGATAGTCCTTGAGGAAGGAGGAGCAGCTTGCGCAGTCGCTGACGATATCCTCCGCGTCGAGGTCCCGCAGGGCCTCGATGTTCTTCCGCGCCAGCCCACGCGCGGATTCCAGATCGCCGTACGCATACGGGGGAAGGCCGCAGCAGACGTTCGGGGCCACCATCACCTGGTAGCCGGCCGCCTCGAGCAGATCGACGCTCGCCTCGCCTACTTCGGGGAAGGCGCGGTCTATGGCGCATCCCACGAAGTAGGTGACTTGTCTTGCCTTCGCCCGCGCCGGCTCGCGGCGTGCCAGCCGCTCGCGGAGGAATGTCTTGGGTGCGGGCATCATCGCGGGCGCCTCCGAGTACCCGCGATCTACCCAGGGGAGGAGCCGGAGCAGCTTGGAGAAGACAGTGAGGCGGGTCCGCTTGAGCCAGCCGAGGATTCGCACGCCGGCTCGCAGTGCGGCCGGATTCGGCAGAACTCGGCGGAAGATGAAGCGCTGGATGCGGGACTGCCGCTGGGCCAGGTAACTGGCACGCGCGGCCACGACGGCGCGGTCTGTCTGAATGGCCGGCGGGCACTCTGCGGTGCACGCTCGGCACATCAGGCACTCGAAGAGGGAGCCGCGACTTTCATCGTCGAAGGGAAGCTTCCCCTCCAGGGTGGCCTGCAGCAGGGCCAGGTGCCCCCGGGCGACGGAAGATTCCCGGCCGGTGACGCGATAGATGGGACAGCGGGTCTGACAGAATCCGCAGCGGTTGCACTTGTAAAGCTCGTCGGCGACCGCCTCGATGAGCACCGGGGCCTTCGGCAAGAGAATGCTCCTAGGTCGATCTAGACGCGACGCGGGAAGCGCCCACGCGCTCCCCACATGCATTATACCATCCGTGTCAAGGCCTAATCCAGAGGCGCGCCGGCGAGAGGGCCGGCGGCCCATGTCGGCACTCCACCGGCCGCAAGGACTTGCGCCGCCTGCCGCAGAAGCGAGGCCGAACTCCCTGTGATCCAGGAATCGAGGAGGAGCTTCTGTGGAGAGAATCCAATTCGGATTGTCCGGAGGTCTGTCCCCGTCTCAGCTCGGGACGATCCACGAGACCGTTCTCAAGGTGCTGGATGAAGTGGGGATGGCGTGCGAACATCCACCGACGGTGGATGCCGTTACGGCCGACGGGGGCATCGAGTTTGAGAACGGCCGCCTGAAGTTCTCCTCCGAGGTCGTGGAGGCCTGCATCGCCCGCGCCCGCGCCGCGGGCAAGAAGAGGAAGCCGGAAGGGCGACTCCGCGTCACCGGTCCTTGGACATGTTTCAACATCATCGATATGGACACGGATGCCGTCCGCGCCTCGACCGCGGCCGACGCGGTGGCGATGTTGAAGCTCGCCGCGACCTGCAATGATGACGGCCCGCCGCCTGTCTATCCCTGTGATCTGGACGAGCGCATCCAGGTGCTGTGGCTGGAGAAGGCCTGCCTCGAGTTCACGCCGGGCTTCGGCGGCGCGATGGTCACACACCACCCGGATACCATTCGCTGGCTGGGGGAGCTGCACGCGGCGGCGGGGCGGCGCTACACCTTGGGGCTCCAGTTCGTCATCAGCGCGCTTCGCCTCGACCACCTGGCGCTGGATCTCTTCCAGCGATTCAGGGATGATCCACTGGTAGAGGTGTCGCCCAGCATCTGCCCGATTCCCACCGGCGGCATGACTGCTCCTCTGTCCGCCCCGGGGTTGATCTCGCAGAGCATCGCCGAGAGCCTGGGAGGCATGATCGTCGCGGAGCGGCTCGGCCTCACAGGGCCCGATGAGTTGCTGCCGGTGCGGGTTGACTACGGCGACATGCGGCACATGACCGTCGCCTACAGCCTGCCGGAGAACGTGATGATCCAGGTGCTCGCGCGAGATGCGGCCGAGTACTTCGCGGGCTATCGCCTCGACTTCATCTATCTGGACACTAACGCGAAGCGCCCCGACGCGGCCGCCGCGGCGGACCGGATGGCCTACCTGCTGATGCTGGGGCTGGCGGGATTCCGCCACTTCTACATGGGAGCAGGGCAGATGTCGATGGACGAGATCTTCAGCCCCGCTCAGTTCTTCATCGACATCGAGATTGGCCGCTACGTCCAGCACATCCTGGACGGTATGCCCTGGCAGGGGGACCCGGATAGCATACTCGAGGCCGTCGCTGACGGGGTGGCGGAGGGGAACTTCCTCGCCAATGCCACTACCCTGGAGACGCTTCCGCACCTGTTCGACTCGAAGCTCCTCAGCCGCAGCAATGTGGGTCAGTGGCGGGCGGCCGGGGAACCCTCCATCGAACAGTTGGCACTGGAACGGGCGCGGGAGGCGATTGCGTCCTATCACTACCAACGTGAGGCGGGCGAACAGGCGGAACTGGATCGCGTGTTCGGGGAGGCGTGTCGCTCCCTGGGTGTCGATCCGGCATCTCAGCCAATCCCGGCACGCTAGCCCCTGGCGACGGCGGGCGAGAGCACGCGCCAGCGCTAATCGGATTCGGCGATCCCGAGGGCGCTCATCGCCTCCCCCACGACATACAGCGAACCCGTCACCACCACAACGTCGCTGCGGTGCGCCTGATCGACCGCCTCCCGCACCGCCAGGGAGACGGGGGTGTAGGCGGCCGTGTGCCGGCAGTGGGGGAAGAGGAGACGCTGGAGTTCACGAGCGTCCAGGGCGCGGGGAGAGCTGCTCGCGGTCGCTATCACCCGATCCACGAGAGGGCAGAGGGGAGCGATGATGCCCTCCGTTTCTTTGTCCCTGTGGAGCCCAAGCACGAGGATGATGCGGCGGCTCGGAAAGAGCGACTCCAAGGCCGCGGCCAGCGCGGCCGCGCCGAGCTCATCGTGAGCGCCGTCCAGGATTAGGTAGGGGCTGCGGCTGACGATCTGGAATCGCCCCGGCCAGCGGACCGATTTGATGCCGGCCCTGATTGCCTCCTCGCCGATCTCCATGCCGTGGTTGGCGAGCAGCTCCACCAGACCGACGGCGACCGCGGCATTCTCGGCCTGGTGCGCGCCTAGAAGCGGGCTGTCGAGATCGGGATAGATCCCGCGGAGGCCGTGGATGGTCATAACCTGACGGGCATGGTCGGCCTGAGTGATCGAGGCCTTCGGGCCGGATTCCTCGCCGACGACGATGAGCTGCGCGCGGCGCTCCAGGCACACCTCCTGGAAGACTTCGAGCGCCTCCGTCGGCTGGGGAGCGGAGATGACGGAGACGCCCGGTTTGATGATGCCGGCCTTCTCCCGCGCTATTTCGGGAATGGTGTCACCGAGTTCCTGAGTGTGGTCGCGACCGATGCGAGTGATAGCGCATGCCAGCGGCCTGGCGAGATTCGTGGCATCCAGACGACCCCCGAGCCCGGTCTCGAGGACCGCGAGATCCACGTGTTGCTGCGCGAAGTGCAGGAATCCCATAAGAGTGTAGGCTTCGAAGAAGCTGGGCGGCCCGATCTCTGACTCGCGCATGCCTTCCACAATGGGTCGAATCTCATCGACGAGGGCAAGCACATCGGCCTCCGGGATCATCTTCCCATCGATGCGGATTCGCTCGCGAAATGAGACCAGATGAGGCGATGTGTAGAGCCCGGTGCGGTGGCCGGCTGCGGTCAGGATGGAGGCCGCCATCGCGGCCGTGGAGCCCTTGCCCTTGGTGCCGGCGATGTGGAGGCAGCGCAGTGAGAGGTGAGGATCGCCGAAGTGCTCGAGCATGTGGCGCATGCGGTCGAGGTTCCACACGCGCGCGGCCGCCGCCCCCGCGGGGGTGCGCTCGTAATCGATGAGAGATTCAAGATAGGCGACGGCTTCTCGGTAGGTCATCGCGACCCGTGGGCCGATGTACAGGGGACGGACTAACTCAGACGACCTCCATGCCCTCATAGATCGGGAAGCGCTCGCAGAGGGCCAGCACCTCCTGGCGCACCTGCTTGCGCAGATCCGAGTCCAGCGGAACGCGCAGCACGCGACCGATCATCTCCCCGATCTGGTGCATCTCCGGCTCCTTCATGCCCCGCGTGGTGAGCGCCGGCGTCCCGGGCCGGATGCCGGAGGCGATGGCCGGCGGCTGATGGTCGTAGGGGATGCAGTTCTTGTTGACGATGATCCCGGCTTCTTCCAACAGGTTGGCCGCGTCGCGGCCGCTGAGGGTGAGAGGCCGGAGGTCACAGAGCAGCAGGTGCGTGTCAGTGCCGCCGGAGACCAGACGGAGGCCCTGGGCATGGAGAGTCTCGCCCAGGGCGCGCGCGTTCTTGACGATCTCCCGCTGATACTCGCGAAATTCCTCGGTCAGCGCTTCCCCGAAGGCGATCGCCTTGGCCGCGATGGCGTGCATCAGCGGCCCGGCCTGTAGGCCGGGGAAGATGGCGCGGTCGATGCCATCGGCGAGGTGGCGCTTGCACATGATGAAAGCGCCGCGGGGTCCGCGCAGGGTCTTGTGGGTGGTAGAGGTGACGATGTCCGCGTACGGCACCGGGCTGGGGTGAATGCCCGCCGCCACGAGGCCGACGATGTGCGCGATGTCCGCCATCAGCAGCGCGTTCACCTCGTCGGCAATGGCCCGCCAGGCGCCCCAGTCGATGGTTCGGGGGTAGGCGCTGAACCCGACGACGATGAGCTTCGGCTGGTAGAGGTGCGCGATCTTCCGCGCGGAGTCGTAGTCCAGCAGCTCGGTCTCGCGGTCGAGCGCGTAGTGATGGACGCGGTAGTGGCGTCCCGAGAAGTTGGTGGGCTGCCCGTGGCTCAAGTGGCCGCCGTGGTCCACCGACAGGGTGAGAATAGTGTCGCCGGGGTCGAGCACGGCGTAGTAGGCCGCCATGTTGGCCTGCGAGCCGGTGTGAGCTTGGACGTTGACGTGATCGGCCCCAAAGAGCTCCTTCGCCCGGTCGATGGCGAGCTGCTCGGCCTTGTCCACTGCTCCGCACCCGTTGTACCAGCGCGCCCCCGGATACCCCTCCGCGTACTTGTTGGTCATGAGACAGCCCTGGGCCTGGAGCACGGCCTTCGAGGCGTAGTTCTCCGAGGGAATCATCACAAGCGTCGTCCGCTGCCGCTCCAGCTCCTCTTCGAGTACGGCGGCCATCTCCGGGTCTGCTTGCTTCAGGGTGCGGTTCATACGGTTCCTCCATCGGACATCCGGGGCAATGCCCGCTGTCCGGCTGCTGCCCTGCGCGCCGCCCACATCAATGTCGGAAGTGGCGGACCCCCGTGAAGACCATCGCCATGTCACGGCTATCGCACATGGCAACTGCCTCCTCGTCACCCAGCGAGCCCCCGGGCTGGATGATGGCCGTCACGCCGGCCCGCGCCGCGGCGTCAACGGCATCCGGCTTCGGGAAGAATGCGTCGGAGGCGAGCACGGCCCCTCGTGCGCGGTCGCCGGCTTTCTCCACGGCGAGGTTAACGGCATCGACGCGGCTCGTCACGCCGCCGCCGATTCCGACTGCCGTTCCCTCCCTCGCGATGACGATGGCGTTGGACTTCGTGTGCTTGCAGACGGTCCACGCGAATCTGAGCGCGGCATCCTCCCCTGCCGTCGGGACGCGCTTGGTGGCGACTTTGAGCTCGGGCGGCCCCGTCCCCATGTCGGGGGACTGGACGACGAGGCCGCCGGAGACGTGCTTGAATGCCCAGGGGTCGGCGGAGGCCAGGTCCGGCAGCTCGAGCAGCCGCAGGTTCTTCTTCTGCTTCAGCGCCTCCAGCGCGGCGGGATCGTAGCCCGGCGCGAGCACGCACTCCATGAACCCGTGGCGTTCGATGCCGTCGAGTATCGCCTGCGCGGTTTCAGGGTCAACTCGCTGGTTGAGGCCGATGATCCCCCCAAATGCAGAGAGTGGATCGGTCGCAAGCGCGTCCCGGTAGGCGTCCGCCAAGCTCCGGCCGACCGCGGCGCCGCAGGCGCTGGTGTGCTTGACCACGATGGCAGCGGGACCTTCGAACTCGCGGACGAACCCCAGCACGGCCTCCAGGTCGAGGTAGTTGTTGAAGGAGAGCGCCTTGCCGTGAAGCTGTCGCGCCGCGGCAAGTCCGATTGGATTGGGCAGGGAGCGCCGGTAGAAAGCGGCCTGCTGGTGTGGGTTCTCGCCATAGCGTAGCTCGCTGACTCTCTGGTACGGCTGAAGGAAGAACCCCGGAAACGCGTCTCCGTCGCCCGCCCGGCTGGCGAGGTAGCTGTAGATGGCCGCGTCGTAGCACGCGGTATGCGCAAAAGCATCCAACGCAAGCTGAGCGCGGGTCGCCTCGGATATCGCGCCCTCCTTCTCGCGCATCTCCTCCAGGACTGCCTGATAGCGAGCGGGATCGACAATGATGGCCACCGACCGATAGTTCTTCGCCGCCGATCTCACCATGGAGGGCCCGCCGATGTCGATGTTCTCGATGGCGTCCATCAAGCTCACGTCCGGCTTCGCGACTGTCTGCTCGAACGGGTAGAGGTTCACTGCAACGAGGTCGATGAGCGTAATGCCGTGCTTCTCCGCGGCCGCCAGGTGCTCGGGATTGTCGCGGAGGGCCAGCAATCCGCCGTGGATCTTCGGATGCAAGGTCTTAACCCGGCCGTCCATCATCTCGGGAAAGCCGGTGTAGTCGGAGACATCGGTGACCTTGACCCCGCCCTCTCGGAGGTGCGCGGCAGTGCCTCCGGACGAGAGAATCGTCACGCCAAGCCCGGCGAGACTGGCTGCAAATTCTCGGATCCCGCTCTTGTCCGACACGCTGATAAGAGCAGTCTGCACGCGGGCCACCGCGCTCACCTCATGTGGGATAGCTCAGACGACGGCGAGTATAGCACGCCGACTGTGGGGTGTCAAAAACGCGACCGGCCGGGCGTCTCTAGGCGGCGGTGAGGCCGGGCAAGCGCTTTCGCTGGGCCAGCTTGTCCAGCAACCGCTCGGGGTTCTCGAACAGCACCCTCGCCGTCTCCTCTTCAGATAGACCCGCGCCGGCCGCCACCTTCCGGGCGAAGTCCTCGGTGAGGATCTCGGAGGGAGCGTGACAGTCGCTATTGACCAGCAGCAAAGCGCCTGCCTTGCGTGCGACGGCGGCGACGGTCCCATTGGCGAGCGAGTGCCCGGGGCGGGCGGAGATCTCCAGGAAGATCCCGTTGCGCGCGGCAAGGCCTGCCAGCTCGACGTCGATGGTCCCCGGGTGGGCCAGGATATCCACGTTGGGACAGCGGAGGGCGGCCAGGTTCGTCCCCGGCGGCACCGGCTCGACCAGCGTCTCCCCGTGCACGAGGACCAGCTCGGCCCCCCGCCGCCGGGCCTCCTCTGCCACCTCCGCGATGGCCGCGGGCGGCAGATGGGTCAGCTCCACGCCGGGGATGGCTCGCACCTCCCAGTGGTCCTCTGCGAGCTGGCAGTCAGCGACCAGCGCCTCCAGCACGGGGGCGAGGTTGCCCGGGGAGACGTGGTCGGTGAGGGCGATCGCGCGGTAACCGCGCACCACCGCTCTGCGAATCAGCTCAACCGGCAGCAGCCTGCCGTCGCTGTGGATGGTGTGTGTGTGGAAGTCGCAGACCATTTTGGACATCCCCTCCATCAGATTAGTGCGCCCTACTCACCGTGTTCTCCGGAACCTCACCCCCGACCTCGACGCAGCCGACAGCCTCTCCAATCGCGGCCCGGTCTCACTGCCTGCGCGATCATCTCTCCGGCCCGCGCCAAGGCCCCGGGGCGCACGCGAATTCCGCAGGAGCGGTCGCCGAGGTCGACGCGAAGCGGGGAGGATGTCTGGCGATCATTGGCCGAGTTGACCACAGGCCGCTCCACCATGCTGGCGGAAGCGGCGCTCGTCGCGAGCGCCGCTTCCGTGGAAATCTCGTACAGTTCGGCCGCCCCCGCGCTAGATCGGTCCCAGCGTGGCCGGCGCCGCCTCTTCCTTGATGATGCGCGGCGTGATGAAGAGCAGCGTTTCCGCCTCGTTGACGACCGACGTCTTGCGGGTGAAGAGCAGCTCCCCTATCAGCGGGATATCGCTAAGAATCGGCAGCCTGCGAATGCTCGTCACCGTAGACCTGTCCACGCCGCCGCCGACGACGAACGTCTCGCCGTCGCGGACGTTGACAGTCGGCAGCAAGGAGTTCGTGGTGATGATCGGGTATTCAATGCTGCCGAACTGGGTGGGCACCGCCACCGTTCCCGTGATGTTACTCTTGGTGTAAGGCACAGTAATGGTGATGGTGCCGTCGCCATTGATCCGCGGCACTACGTACAGTTGACTGATGATGGGGTACGTGGTCACGTTGAGCGTCTGGATGTTGGTGCCCCGGAACGGGTCTCCCGAGATCCCACCAACCTGCACCCAGGGATACTGAATTGATATCAGGTTATAGGCGGGAACCAG
The DNA here is from genome assembly GCA_030597345.1 of Bacillota bacterium. GTDB lineage: Bacteria > Armatimonadota > Hebobacteria > Hebobacterales > Hebobacteraceae > JAUVSA01. The sequence goes on along the minus strand of JAUVSA010000046.1, from coordinate 555 downwards.
GTTCATGGTGGCGACCCGGATGGAAGAGGTTACACGGCCGTAGCCGTGTTCCAGCAGGTAGTACAGGGTCGCCTTGAAGTTCGAGGGCCCCGGCGGGTTGTACCCGACGATGATGCTCGCGGCCGTCGCCATCCCCTGGGGCGTGATGGTGGTATTCCCGGCGATATAGAACCAGTCCAGTCCCATCTGCTTCTGCGCCGTCTGGCTCACCACGACTTCCTGGATTTCGACGATGATCTGCTGGGGCTTTCGGTCCAGGATCTTGAGCAGTTCGATGAACTCGTTGATCCCCTCCTCGGTGCCCTGGATCAGGAGCATGTTGAGCACGGGATAAGCGATCGGTGGCTCGACGCCCTCCGGCAGAAGGGCGATGAGCGAGCTCCCGCCGCCGCCACCCAGACCGCCCCCGCCACCGCCGCCACCCAAACCGCCGCCGCGACCGCCGCCGATCCCTCCACCACCACCGAGACCGCCGCCGCCGCCCAGACCGCCACCAAACCCGCCGCCGCCACCACCGAGACCGCCACCCAGGCCGCCTCCGCCGCCGCCAAACTG
>JAUVSA010000262.1 GCA_030597345.1 Bacillota bacterium | reverse complement strand
CCCAGTCCATCCAATCGCACCAATTGTATAACCCGGAGCAGCCTAGCTGGCAGATCCCCGGATAGGCCGCCAGCGCGATGTTCATGTAGTCGTGGTTCGCTTTCCAGCTCCCATCGCCGCAGATGACGAAGTTGACGGGGTCTTCCACTCCCACAAGCTTCCGACCCCAGTTGGAGGGGGGGTCCCACATGTTGCCACCGTTGCATGCGATGCTCAGATGGAAGACCTTCTCCCGGTCTACCTGCGTTTCGGCGTTCCAGGCAGGCCCCTGCAGGAACGAGTCCGTGATTGAGCCGCCCCAGCCCGGCGGCCACCAGCCGTTGAACACGCAGAGAGCCCCATCCCACGATTCGCTTCCCTCCCAAACGGCCACCCGCACGAGCGGCTCATTGGGGACGAAGACTGCCCACCAGTCGCCCCCGGGATTGATATTGCCCGCGCCGGCCTCCAGCTTCGCGCTCGGACACCGCCACACGTCGCGGTTCTTCACGTACTCGTCGAAGATCACAGGCCACCGCAGATACGGGTTAGCGTAGGTGGCGCCCTCTACGCACGTCATGTAGTCGATGACCTCCGACCTATGCTCCGTCGAAGGCAGCGTGTCGTTGTTGTCCGCCAGGTACATCTGGATGGCGAGGCCGATGTTCTTCACATTCGACAGACACACGGCCTTGCGCGCAGACTCGCGCGCCCTCGCAAATACCGGAAACACCATCGCTGCTAGGATGCCGATAATCGCGATCACCACCAGCAGCTCGATCAGTGTGAAACCTTGTCTACGTGCCTTGGTCACGAAACCATTCACCTCCTGGGATGGTAAGGAATTCATTCCGCGAAGAAGCGTTTGCGCGAACTGGTGTGTTCCACGCTCATGTGACCCGCGGCTAGCATCACCTCCCCTCCTTCGGGCCGATCGCCGAATCTGTGTGGCCGCTCTGAGCAGCAAAGCGCTCATAAGATGCGCTGTATGCCTGCAACATCGGCCATAATAGGGCGGCACCCATGCCCGAGGCTTCGGCGCGAGCATCGGAGCCAGCACCGCCGCACAGGCGATACCTGCCAGTCCAATCTGCACAGGCCGCCGGCTGTGTAGATGCCGACTCCGGACTCACTGGTGTTGATCTGGCGCATAATGCTAGCACCGGCGGGCCAAGGAGTCATTGCACAGACATCTGCAAGTCTTGCAGAATCGTCTGTATGGAAAGACTGCCGCCAGTTACCGGCTTGGGCATAGATCTAGTCACCCGGGCGCGCCGGTATGACTATAGCCTCTCCGGGGCGATGTCGGGCCGCCACCTGCATTTCCTTGACCGTGCGATAGGATTACAGCACTCTCGGACGAAGCATGCCAGGGAAGCGAAACGCACCTGTCTTCTCCCGGCTCATCGGCAACGCGGCCGTGCCGGACAATCGAGCAGCATGAACTACGCAGCAGGAGGGACCATGCCTGAGGAGCTCTACGATCGGATTCTTGGCTGCATGGTAGGCAACGCCATCGGCGATTCCTTCGGGGCGGTGGTGGAATTCGCCACCGCGGAGAGGCTGAAGGAGGTGACGGGCAAGCACTGGGTGGACGAATTCTTGCCGTTCCCCGATGACTTCGGCACCCACCCCGTCGGGGTCTGGCAAGCGGCGCCGCCGCGGGGTACGGGAACGGACGACACCCGCAACAATCACATCTTCGCGGAGTGCGTCATCCGGAACGGGGGCGAGATCAACTCGCAGCTCCTGGCGATCGAATATCTGGAGCGCTACCGCGACCGCGCAGCCTTCTATCCCAACCACGTGGAGCTGGCCGAACAGCACATGGGCCACATGTACGAGCGATCCTGCGCCTATCTGGGGATGAAGGAGCTGCCCTCCGGCAGACCGCCTTGGGTGGTCGCCTCCCAGGGCAATTCCTTCCCGACCCTGTGGGGCCTGATCTCGCTGGCCTTCGCCGGCTTGCTGTACCGCGGCGAGCCGGAGAAGGCCTACACCAAGGCCTTCGAGCTGTCTTTCCTGGACCTCGGCTATGCTCGGGATTCGACCGCGATGATGGCTGCCATGATCAGCGCCGCGCTGGGGGGCAACGTCTCCGGCAAGGAGATGGTGAAGGTCGCCCTGGAGATCGATCCCTTCGATTTCCGTTGGCGCATCATGCTCGACCAGCTCAAGAACTTCCTCCAGCCAGCGGACGAGGCCGACAGCGATCGGGCGCTGGTGGATGCCATCGCCAAAGAGGTGACACATCGCCATGCCTTCGATCCTATTGACGTGCTGGGCCAGCCCGCGGCGGCCGTCTACTACTGTGACGGCGACCCGGTGCGCAGCATCGTGATGGCCGCCAATGACCGCGACCTCGACGAGAGCGGCAGCCTGAAGCAACTGCGGGACGTCGACTGCACGGCAGGAGTCGCGGGGGCCCTGGCGGGGACCCTCCGCGGCGCCAAGGCCTTTCCTGAGGACTGGGTCGCCGATGTCCTGAATGCCAACAAGGAGATCTACGGGATCGACATCGAGGGCAATGCGCGGCGCTGCTACGAAGCCGTCTACGGCGCGAAGTGACAGGACAAGACCCCGACGCCATTCCCTGCCCAAGCTCTTGGGCAGGGAAGAGCATCACGCCGCGGCACAAGAACGAGACCGAGGGAGAGCACAATGTCAGACGATCTCTATTCGCGAATCCTGGGATGCATGGTTGGCAACACCATCGGCGACGCCTTCGGCGGCGTGGTCGAGGGCGCGTCGGCTGAGAGGGTCACCGCGCTCGCGGGCGGGGACTGGGTGGATGAACTCCTGCCATATCCCGACGACGCGGGCGTCCACCCGCTGGGCATCTGGGAGCCGTCGCCGCCGCGCGGAACCGGCACGGACGACACCCGCTACAACCAGATCTTCGCGGAGTGCGTGATCCGAAACAAAGGTGCCGTCAACTCTCACCTCGTGGCGATGGAGTACATTGAGCGGCTCCGCGACTGTGCGAGGCTCTATCCCAAGCATGCCAAGCTGGCCGAAGAGCAGTTCCTCGACCGCTGGCACGAGTGGTGCTGCGCGCACCTCGGCATGGACCTGCCGTCAGGCAGGCCCCGTTGGGTGGCCGTTTCCCAGGGCATCTACGGGTTCCCGGGCATCCAGGGGCTGATCTCGCTGGCTTTTGCGGGGCTGCTGTACGCGAACGAGCCGGAGAAGGCCTACGTCAAAGCCTTCGAGTTGGACTTCCGCGGCGTTGGCTACTCGCGCGATGCCACCGCCATGATGGCCGCCATGGTGAGCGCGGCGCTCGGGGGCAACATTTCCGCGAAGGAGATGGTCAGAATCGGCCTGGAGACAGACCCGTTCGATCTCGGCAAGCGGAAGTACGATGCCCGGGTCATGTCGTCGGAGGTGAGCGCGCTGCTTGCCGTCGCCGAAGAGGCCGACGACGACCGGGCGCTCGTGGATGCCCTCTCACGACGCGTATG
>JAUVSA010000240.1 GCA_030597345.1 Bacillota bacterium | reverse complement strand
CGGGAGCTGGGCAGCTCAGTTAGCGGGAGGGTGCGGATGGGGGACACGGCGAGGGGCCACGCGCGCGCGGGCTAAGCGGGCCGACCGCCCTGTGGGTAGCGCAGGAGGACCTACCAGGGGCTTGCGGTGGGCCGTCCGGAAGCCGAGTGTGGGATTGGTGACCGAATATGGAAGAACCAATCACGGATGGAGCATCTAGGGACGGTCTGAGCATGTCTGTAGCAACCTCAAGAGAACGGTCGCAGGCCGCACAAGAGACACCGGTCGAAGCTGAAGAGCAGAGGGTTAAGTGTCTGTGCGGGAAGTGGTGGGCTTACAGGAGCAGGGATACTTTGATCCTGCGCTGCAAGCTCTGCAAACGAGACATCGTCATCACCGGAGAGAATCTCAGGATAAGATATCGCTGAATCCACCTGATCTGCGTCTGAGCGCAACCTAGAGCCTAAGAGCCGAAGGTCCTGCCAGAACCAAGGGCACGAGCCCTTGGTTTTGCTTTTGGCCTCATGAGATAGCGCGTCCCTCGCCGGCTCCATCCGCAGCCGACGCCCACGGGCCACACAGGCCGGTGGGTGGTGTGAGGGAAGCTGGGATGATTGGACGACGCGGTCGAGCGGGTATCTGGAAGCTGCTGCTGCCGTTTCCTCTCGCCGCATTGATGTCAATAGCTGTTTACGTGGGAGCGCGCCGCGCGTGGCGAGTTGCTCCGGCCACGTCTCCAACCGGCGAGGTGCAGAGCCAGGAGAGGAGCGAGGCCGTGGCTGAGCCGGCCCGCTCGACTGACGCGCCAGCCGCCCCGGCAGAGGAAGCACCATCGCCGGACGCTGCAAGCGGCCCCTCGCTGGAGATGGGCCCCGGCCAGCAGCCGGCAGAGCCATCGCCCCGTGAGTCCGAGCGGCCTCCCAGCGCCAGGGCACCCCGTGCCGAGGCACCGACGATCTCCCCGAGCACCGAAGAGAAAGAGTCATTTGGGCCGGCGGCGGAAACGGCCGCCCCCTCTAACGAGGCAGCGCTGCGAGCCAGCGAACCGCCGCCTGCTGTCGCAAGCGCGCCGAATCTGACGCCGGCCCTCTCTGTTCCGATGGTCCCCGCCCCAGAGCCCCAGGAGGCTCCCCGCGCCGCTCGGCCGCAGGTGGTTTCGCCCCTGCGCGACAGTTGGGCGCGAGAGAGCATCCGCGCGGTGCGGTTCGACGCGGGATACTACTACGGCCGCGGATCGAGTGCCCGCCAGCTCGCGCAGGGACTGGCGCAGTCGTGGTCGGAGCAGGGCGTGAACCTGGTCTACTTCTACGCCTACAACCGCGTCTACGGGGCCCGCTACCGCACCCGCTATGCGGGAAACGTCATGGAGGACTATGGGCGGCAAGACCTGCTCGGGCACCTGCTGAGGGAGGCGCACGGGCGGGGCATCAAGGTCATTGCCTGGCTGAACGGGGTGCAGCACAAGCAGATGTGGGATGCGCGCCCCGACTGGCGCCAGAAGACCAGGGACGGCGGCGACTACAAGCCCGACGGGGACAGCCACTTCCTCTGCGTGCGAAACCCCGAGGTGATGCAGTGGTGGCTCGGGCTGGTGGACGACTTGCTCACCCACTACCCCGAGCTCGATGGCATCGACCTGGCTGAGTTCCAGATCGACCTGTGGGGAGACAACGCTTGCTATTGCGAGCACTGCCGCGGACAGTTTGAGGACATCCATCCCGGCGCACCCATGCCAGGTGGCGAGTGGCGGAAGTTCCGGGCCGATGGGTTGACTCGCGTTCTGCTGGCGAGCAGCCGGCTGGCACACAGCTATGGGAAGGAAGCCCACATCACGACGATCTTCACCGCGAGACCGGATGGAAGCCTCATGTCGAGCGCGCAGGTGCGAGACGCCATCGGCTTTGACTTGGATGCTGTGCTGCGCGGGCCCGATGGGCCCGACGTCATGCAGGCCGAGCTGATCTGGCAGCAGTGGGATGCGCTTTACGGCGGCGGCGTGTTCACCTCGGAGTGGACTCGGCAAGCGATTCGCCAGGCGAAGAGGATGGTGGGCGGCCGGGCTCGACTGATGGCCCACTTAGAGGTGACGGACTTCGGCTCCGGGGGTCTGGACGGCCAGAGCCTGGCGCGCACGATCTCCGCCGCGGTTCAAGAACGGCCTTACGGCATCGACATCTACGACTCCTATCAGCTGGAGAAGACGGAGGAGGCCACCCGTCATCTGCAGATGGCCTGGCTCGGCTTTGCCGACTAGATCCGCGGATGGCCTGGCTCAGCTCTGCTGGCCAGATGGGAATGCCAGGACTTCCAGCCGCGCGAGTAGTCTCCTCAAGTCCGCCGATCTTCTGCCAACGGACGGAGAGAGGTTGGGACAGGGGGCGGCGGCCCCCAGAAGCCTCGCGGAGAAGCCGCTAAGCGGCGCAAGCCGCCAAGCGGCGTAAGCCCGCGCAGGCACGGCCCGGCCGGACGACCTCCGCGTCCGGTCGGGCCATCATTCCGGTGCCAGCCAGGACCAGGGTTGCTCGGACGGCCGGAGACATGGCATGATACTCCGAGACGAGGGTGTTTCGCGTCTCCACGGATGGGGAATCCTCGTTCTCGGTTCTCATGAGAGGAATCGGGGTCATTATTCTGTTGGTGCTCGCACTTGTCGCCGCGGACGGCGCCGAGCCCGCGGCGTCGCGCGTTTTAGTGGTCTACGGCGGAAGCGCGCCCCCGGGGTCCCGCGAGGGCAAGGCGGTTGCGCGCGCGCTCGATCTGCTGGGCCACTTCGATTGCGAGTCGACCGCGGTCTCGGACAGGGACTACCGCGCCGGCGAACTCGACTCCTATGACGCGGCGATCTATCTGGGCCTCCGGGAAGGGGCCCAACTAAGCGAGGCATTCCTGGCCGACTGGTATGACAGCCAGAAGTCGGTTTGCTGGACGGGGGCAAATCTGGACCAACTGGCGGATCGCTTCTCGCTGGGGCGCTATGGGTTTCAGCTAGGCGACGGCGCTTCGCCGGCCCGCCCCCGGCGCGTTCTGTATCACGGCCAGTATTACCGCAGAGAGCCGGCTGAACTGACCGAGATCATCGTAAGCCGGCCTGACGTGTGCCAGGTCATTGCCACCGCGAGAGATGGCAACGAAGCACTGCCTTACGCGGTGCGAAGCGGCAAGCTCTGGTACTTCGCCGACCAGCCCATGTGGGAGGTCGATGCGGCCGGCAGTCACATGGTGTTCTGGGACCAGTTGCACGAGATCCTTGGGGTCGTCCATCCGGACCGCAGGACAGCGCTGGTGTGCATCACCGGGGTCTCCGCGGAGACGGAGTCGCGCGCGTTGGGCGCCTTGATCGATTCCCTTCAGCGGGAGGACATCCCCTACGCGATCTCAGTGATTCCCATATCCCGGGGCCGTGAGGCCGACGGAGGCATAGCTCTCAGCAGCCACCGGGGGCTGGTAGGTCTGCTGCGAGGGGCACAGCGTAATGGCGCGAGCATAGTTGCACATGGTCTGACGCAGATCTCTGCGGGTGGGCCGCAGGGAACCTCGGGAACTGCGGGGAGCAGGGAGGAGGCCGGGTCGTTGTCCGCCGACGCTGCTCGCCGGCGACTGGACGAGGCACTCGGGGAGTTGGCGCGGTGCGGGCTCTTCCCCGTAGCGTGGACAAGGCCCGACGGCACAGAGGAAGAAGAGACGACAGCAATCGCGGATCTGTGCTCCACGGTATGGCAGCGGCGAAGGCCGGGAGGGTCAGAGGTACAGCCTTTTCCCTTTCTGATCCAGGCGGACCGACACGGTCAGCGCGTGATTCCGG
>JAUVSA010000083.1 GCA_030597345.1 Bacillota bacterium | reverse complement strand
TACCCCGCGGCCAACCCCGGCACTCGCTTGAGACACTCCCGCCATCCCCGTGGGTTCCCCCCCTAACGGCCGCTCATCTCACTCCAGCCCCTCGGCCAGCCGAACCGCCAGCCGCCCCAACCATTCCTCCATATCCCGCTTCCTCAGCGGCTCCGCCGGGTGGCCCGATCCAGCGCGCGATTCTCCAATCAACGACTCGGCCCTTTTCTCCTCCGCGCCACAGACGGCCAGCGCGCGCCTCAGAATCCCCTCGAACTCACCCCGCGCCACCATCCGCTGTGGCTCGAAGAGAGAGACACCGTCCATCGACCCGATACCCGCCATGATCCCCACCCGCCGCAGCCGGGACGCCGTCTCCCGCATGCTGTCTTCCTCTACGTCAGCGAACGCAAACGCCTCTCCCAACGGCGGCAGCGCCGCGTCCAGATGACGGCACAGCCCCCGCGCGACGTCCTCCCTGGTGGCGAAGCCCCCGTCCGCCGGCCGCACCGGGAACTCGAACCCCAGCTCTCGCTGGAGCGCCGCGTTCTCCGGCACGTGCCCACACCCATGCCTGCACTCGCACTGCGGGGGCGTCAGCCCCGTGCTCGGCATCTCCCTCAGGATCTTCCGATAGAGCCGATACGGCCGCGACCGCCACACCTCTCGAAAGGACGGCTCCGATATGTTCCCAAGCCTGTTCTGGCACGTGCAGCACCCGTGCACGTTGCCATCCACATCTATCACCGTGAAGACGTGCCCGATGAAACATGCCATGTCCCCGTACCGCCATGCCTGCGCTCGCGTCTTCTCCGCCGGCCGGATGTTGTCTACCGCCACATCCACCCCGACCAGCCCCGCCGTCGCCCCCACCTTCGCCAGGTCCTCCCGCACCCGCGCCCAGTCATCCTCGCTCAACGCCAGGTCAGTCGAATCGAACGGCACCGGCCGCATCCCCCCGATCACGATCCCATCCACCCCCGCCTCGATCGCATCTCGCGCCAGCTCCGGCAGCTCTCGGAAATTCAACTGCGACAGCACCATGCTCACCAGCAGCCGCGGCCTCCCATCCCCGCCCTGCGACAGCCGCCGACTCAGCCCCAGAATGCGCGCCCGGTCAGCCGGCGCCGCGTGGTGAACCGCCGCGTACGTCTCCGGCCTCCCCGAATCGATCGACACGCTGAGCTGCTGCACCCCCCACTCGGGCAGTCGGTCGGCCAGCTCCTCCGTCAGCGGTCCCCCGTTCGTCGTGATTATGCTTCCCATCCCCAGCGACCCAATCAACTGCAGTATCTCGCTCGCCTGGGGATGCACGAATGGCTCCCCCCTTCCCGCCAGCCACACCTCCTGCGCTCCCATCTCTGCCATCTCTTCGAGCAGCCCTCGCACTTGCTCGAACCCCATGTGCCGCGCCGGCGTCTGCTTGCTCAGCCGCAGACTGTGGTCCCAGCACATCTCACATCGATGGTTGCACCCGGTCGTCGGCTCCAGCAGCAGCCGACGCGGACCCGTCGTCGGCTCCCGCAGATATCGCCGCTGCGCCCGAGAAAGCTGGATCCGCCGCAGCAGCCGCGGCGAGAACGCACCGACCACCCCCCGCGCCGCCGCTTTCGCGCCTGCCCCCAGCCGCGACGCGACGCTCACCAGGTCACCACACGTACACCCAGCGAATCCCCTCCCCCTGACCCGCTACACGCTGAACTCATCACCATCATGGGCAACCAGGACCTCCCCCCCGTACCCCGCGCCTTTGATCCGCGCCGGAATCTCATCCTCCGTCGGCTCCAGCGTATGTATCAGATGAGTCACCACCAACCGCGGCAGCGACACTCCAGCGAGGGCCTCCCCCAACTCCTCCGGCTCGAAATGCGCCAGCTCCACAATCGCCAGGTCGGCGCCTCCGACCCGCTCGGGCACCTCCCCCGCGTGCGCGAGATCCGACGTGAACATCACCCTCTTCCCACCCGCCTTCACCGCGTACGAGAAGCACTCCCCCGGCCGCGAATCGCCCGCCTCCCGCAGCCGTTCGAGAAACCCCTCGAGGTGCCGACTAGGAATCGCCTCCACCGAAACCCCCTCCGCCTCATACCCCGACCCCTCTTCCACCGCCATCAGCTCCAGGTCGAACTCCAGCCATTCCGGCAGCAAGTAATGCATGCTCAGCACGCTTTGCAGCCCGGCCATCCCCTCCGACGGCAGACACACATCGAGCGGCCGCTTCCGCTTGTTCAACTGCAGCCACTGCATCAGCACCGGCAGCCCCCCGGTGTGGTCCGCGTGCATGTGGCTGATGAAGATCGCCCGCAGCGCCTCAGGCGAGATCCCCCGCCGCGCGAACTGTCCTGCCACCCCCTCACCCGCATCCAGGAGATACAGCGCCTCCCCTACCCACACCCCCACCGCGGTGGTGTTCGGCCGGGCGGCCGTCGGAAAGCCAGCCGCTGATCCGAAGATGGTGACCCGGATGCTGTCCGACATCGCGCTACCTCAACTGAAGGCCGGCCTGTGCTTCTGCGCTCCGGGAGGCCGCACCTGCGAGACCCGGGCCTCCCTATCCCGTCGCCGCGGGACCCCCCATCTTCACGTACTCTTGAATCGGGAGCAAGTCGAAGTCCCCTCCCCCCTGCCGGCTCGTGAGCGCCAACAGCAGCGCGCGCGCAGTATCGAGCGAAGTGAGACAAGGGATCGAATGCTCCACTGAGGCGCGCCGTATCCGCGCCCCCTCCCGCTCCGGGTTCTTCTCCGGGGAGAGCGTGTTCAGCACCAGATCGATCTCCCCCGACCGCACCAGATCGATGATGTTCGGAGACCCCTCGCTGATCTTCTTCACCGGAGTGGCCGCCACTCCGATCTTTTCCAGGTGCTCTTGCGTACCCCGCGTCGCGTGAATGCGGAACCCAAGCTCCGCGAACTGGCGCACCAGCTCCCCGGCCTCCTCCTTGTCTCGGTCCGCGACGGTCACGATCAGCGTGCCCCCCTCGGGCATCTCGATCCCCGACGCTATCATCGCCTTGTACAGCGCCTTCGAGTAGTCCCGATCGATCCCCATGATCTCGCCGGTTGACTTCATCTCCGGACCCAAGTTGATGTCCACCTCCGTCAGCTTCGCGAACGAGAACACCGGCGCCTTCACCGCATAGTAGGGCCGCGCGGCAACCAACCCTGGTTCATATCCCAGCTCCCGCAGCTTCCGCCCCAACATGCACTTGGTAGCCACATTCACCATCGGAATGTCGGTGATTTTCGAGAGATAGGGCACCGTCCTGCTCGCCCGCGGGTTCGCCTCCAGCACGTAGACCATGCCCTCCGCGTCCAGCACGAACTGGATGTTCATCAGTCCCCGCACGCGCAGCGCCAGCGCCATCTCCACCGCGTACTCCACCACGCGCTGCTGCACCTCTGTGCTCAGACTCACCGGCGGGTATACCGCCATCGAGTCCCCCGAGTGCACCCCCGCCCGCTCTATATGCTCCATGATGCCGGGGATCAACACCTCCTCCCCGTCGCAGATCAGGTCCACCTCCAGCTCCTTGCCCACCACGTATCTGTCCACCAGAATCGGATGCCGCGGCGAGACATCGGTCGCCAGGTGCATGTAGGACCGCAGCTCTTCCTCAGAGTACACGATCTCCATCGCCCGGCCGCCGAGCACGTAGGAGGGCCGCACCAGCGCGGGATATCCGATCTCCTCGGCTGTCTTCACCGCCTCCTCCATCGAGCTCACGCCCCGCCCCGCAGGCTTCGGAATCTTCAGCTTCCGCAGCATCCGCTCGAACCGGTCCCGGTCCTCCGCGATATCTATCCCCTCGAAATCCGTCCCCAGAATCGGGACATCGTTCTCGTGAAACACTCCCGCCAGGTTGATCGCCGTCTGCCCGCCAAACTGCACCACCACCCCCTCCGGCCGCTCCCGGGCGACGATGTTCAGCACATCCTCCTCCGTGACCGGCTCGAAGTACAGCTTGTCCGATGTGTCGAAATCCGTTGACACCGTCTCCGGGTTGCTGTTGATGATGATCGACTGATACCCCTCCTCCCGCAGCGCCCACACCGCGTGCACCGTGCAGTAGTCGAACTCGATCCCCTGCCCGATCCGGATCGGACCCGCTCCGATCACGATCACCCGCGGCTTCTCCGCCACCTCCACCTCGCACTCAGTCTCATAGGTCGAGTAGTAGTAGGGAGTGACGGCCTCGAACTCCGCCGCACACGTGTCCACCATCTTGTAGGGCGGAATGAGCCCCAGCGCCCGCCGCCGCGCCCTCAGCTCGGGCTCCGGGATCCCCACCAGGTCGGCAATCTCGTGGTCGGAGAACCCCATCTTCTTCGCCCGCGTCAGCAGCTCGTCGGTCAGCTCCTCGGCGCCCGCCTCGCGAACCTCCTGCTCCAGGTCCACTATGTTCTTGATCTTCTCCAGGAACCATGGATCCACGCGCGACAGCTCCGCCACCTCCGCCACCATCATCCCCCGGCGAAACGCCTCCGCAATGGCGAACAACCGCTCGTCCGTCGCCTTCCGCAGGCACTCCTCGATCTCCATCTCTCCCCACTGCGACACCGTCTTTGACCGCAGCCCAAAGGCCCCGATCTCCAGCGACCGGATGCCCTTCAGGAAGGCCGCCTCGAACGTCCGGTCTATCGCCATTATCTCACCCGTCGCCTTCATCTGCGTCCCGACCACTCTGTCGCCAAGCGCGAACTTGTCGAACGGCCAGCGCGGGATCTTCACTACGATGTAGTCAATCGTCGGCTCGAAGCAGGCGAGCGTCTTCTGGGTAACGGAGTTCGGAATCTCGTCCAGCCGCAGCCCCACCGCGATCTTCGCCGCCACCCGCGCAATGGGATAACCCGTCGCCTTCGACGCCAGCGCGCTCGAGCGGCTCACCCGCGGGTTGACCTCGATCACGTAGTACTGATAGCTGTCCGGGTCCAGCGCGAACTGGACATTGCACCCACCCTCGATCCCCAGCGCCCGAATAATCTTCAGCGACGCCGTCCGCAGCATCTGATACTCTTGATCTCCCAGCGTCTGCGCCGGCGCCACCACCGTTGAGTCCCCCGTGTGTATTCCCATTGGATCCAGGTTCTCCATGCTGCACACCGTGATGCAGGTGTCCGCCGCGTCCCGCATCACCTCATACTCGATCTCCTTCCACCCGATCACGCACCGCTCCACCAACACCTGGTGAATCATGCTCACCGCCAGGCCGCGGGTGCAGATGTCCCTCAGCTCCCGCTCATTCCAGGCAATCCCCCCGCCCGTGCCGCCCAGCGTATACGCAGGACGGACGATGATTGGAAATCCGATGCTGTGGGAGAAGGCCATCGCCTCCTCGATCGTGTTCACGATCGCGCTGTCGGGGATCGGCTCCCCGATCTCCCGCATCGTCTCCCGGAACCGATCGCGGTCCTCTGCCCGCTCGATCGCCTCCAGCGAAGTGCCAAGCAGATCGACCTCGAACCGCTCCAGCACTCCCGCCCGCGCGAGCTGAGTCGCCAGGTTCAGACCCGTCTGCCCGCCCAGCGTCCCGAGCAGCCCCTGCGGCCGCTCCTGCTCGATGATGCGGGCCGCGAACTCGAGCGTCAGCGGCTCCACATAGATCCGCTCCGCCATATTCGTGTCTGTCATAATGGTGGCCGGGTTCGAGTTGATGAGGACGACCTCCATCCCCTCCTCGCGCAGCGCCTTGCACGCCTGCGTCCCCGCGTAGTCGAACTCCGCCGCCTGCCCGATCACAGTCGGTCCCGCCCCTTTCCCCATCACCTTCTTCTGTTCATCACGCCTCGGCATTCATCCTCCTCTGCTGTTGGGCGGGGACGCTGATCCCCGCCACCCGTCCGTTCTGTAGGGCGCGCATTCCCATGCGCTCCAGCCGTTGCCGTTCTGTAGGGCGGGGACACCCATCCCCGCCGTCCCGGGAGGGGGAGGCATCGGAAGGCGGAGGGTACCCCTCCCCCTCCGAGCTGCACCCGACGTCTCGCCGCGCAACCACAAGTAGGGCGCGCATTCCCATGCCCTCCAGCGCCCTCCTCAATACACCTCCGGAACAATCTCCTCCCACCTTTCCGGCTCCCGTATCCTCTCCACGAACTGCTTGAATATCCCCTTGCTGTCCTGTGGACCCGGGCTCGCCTCCGCGTGGTACTGGATCGAAAACGCGCGCAGCTCCGGCGCTTCCAGACCCTCCACCGTCTCGTCGTTCAGGTTGATCTGAGAGACCGTCGCATCAGTCCCCTCAATGCTCTTCGGATCAACCGCATATCCGTGGTTCTGCGATGTGATCTTGACTCGACCGGTGGTCAGGTCGCGCACCGGATGGTTGCCGCCGCGGTGCCCGAACTTCAGCTTGAACGTCTTCCCCCCGAGCGCATAGGCCAGCATCTGATTGCCGAGACATATCCCGAAGATCGGCGCCTTCCCCAGCAGGCCGCGCACCGTCTCCACCGCGTAGCCCAGATGCTCCGGGTCCCCCGGGCCGGGAGAAAGCAGCACCCCGTCCGGTTTCTCCTCCAGCACCTCCTCCGCCGTCGCCCTGCACGGCATCACGATCGGCCGGCACCCGAGCTCGTACAGGTTGCGCAGGATGCTGGCCCTCATCCCGTAGTCCATCGCCACGATCCTCAGCCGATCCTCGTAGTCAATCGTCGCCTGCGCTTTGCCCGCCTCCTGTCCTGGCTCCCATTCATAGGGCGTCGGCGTGCTCACCTGCGCCACCAGGTCCGCCTCGCCGTACTTCGGGCTCCCCTTGATCCGCTTCACCACCGCCTCCGGCGTCTCGTCGGTCGAGATCGCCCCCATCATCACTCCCGCGGTGCGCAGCTTTCTCGTCAGCGCGCGCGTATCCACTCCCGCAATGCCCACCACCCCATTTCCTCTCAGGAATTCGGCCAGCGACTCCTCCGACCGGAAATTGCTCGGCACCCCACACATCTCTTTTACGACCAGCCCCGCGGCCTGGAACGGCGGCGACTCGTGATCCTCTTTATTGGTCCCGTAGTTGCCGATCATCGGGAATGTAAAGGTAAGGATCTGCCCACGAAAAGACGGATCGGTCAGAGCCTGTTGATAGCCCACCATCGCGGTGTCGAACACCACTTCCCCCAGCGCCCGGCCTGCCTGGCCGATGCTCTCACCTTCGAAGACCGTCCCATCCTCCAACACCAGAATCGCCTTCACTCGATTCCTCCCAGTAAGGTAGGGCAGGTTTCCAACCTGCCCATCACCGACTTGCCCGCACTTCGAGAACTTGCCCTTCTCGCATCACCACCCGGCCGCCCACCACCGTCGCCACCACCCTCCCTCGCAGCATCCTTCCAGCGAACGGACAGTTCCTCGCCTTCGACTCGAACCGCTCCGGCTCCACCAGCCACTCGCGATCCGGATCGAGAAGCGCCACCTCCGCCCGTGCGCCCTCTCGCAGCGCGGGCGCTTCGATACCCAGCACCGCCGCCGGCCCCGCCGTCATCGCTCTCACCGTCGTCTCCGCCTCCACGCGGCCGGCATGCACCAAGTCGCTCCAGATCACTCCCACCGTCGTCTCCAGCCCGATCACCCCGGGCGGAGCCTCATCGTATGCCTCCGCCTTCTCTGCCGGTGCATGGGGCGCGTGGTCCGAGGCGATCACAGAGATCACCCCGGCCGCCAGGCCTAGCCTCAGCGCCGCGCGGTCCCGCGTCGATCGCAGCGGCGGATTCATCTTGAAGTTCGCGTCATCCGAAGGCGCATCGTCCACACACAGCGCCAAGTGATGCGGCGTCGCCTCCCCGCTCACCCGCAGGCCGCGCTGCCGTGCCCGCGCGATCAGCTCCACCTCCTCCGCCAGGCTCACGTGCGAGAAATGCACCTGCCAGTCCAGCTCCGCGGCCAGCCCGATGTCCCGCGCGACTATCTCCGGCCCCTCCACATGCACCGTCAGCGGCATACCCACCCGTTTCGCCTCCAGCATCGCCTCCCGCATCACCTTCGCGTCACCCACCGAGAACCCGTCATCGCTGGCCGCCGTCGACCCCGCCGCGCGCAGCGCCTCGAAGTCCGTCACCACCTCGCCCCGCTGCCCCAACGTTATCGCACACTTGGGGAGCACTCGCACCGCGGCCTCGCGCTCGGCGATCGCCAGCACCTCCGCCACCCGCTCCGGCGTATCACGCGGAGGCGCCGTGTTCGGCTCGCACGCCACGGCCGTGAAGCCTCCGGCGGCCGCCGCGCGCGTGCCCGTGGCAATCGTCTCCTTGTGCTCTTGCCCGGGCTGCCGCAGGTGCACGTGGATGTCCATCAGTCCCGGCACCACCAGCAGCCCACCCGCCTCGATCACCTCTTCCTCCCCTACCCGCTCGACCGCGCCCACGGCGGCAATCCGATCTCCCCGAATGAGCAGATCGCCCGTCGCCTCCAGGCCCGACGCCGGATCGAACAGTCGCCCGCCTCTTATCAACAGCGCGCTCAACTCGTGCCTC
>JAUVSA010000106.1 GCA_030597345.1 Bacillota bacterium | reverse complement strand
CGGTAAGCCCATGGCCTGAGTGAGGGAGGAGCGTGGAACGGAGAGGGGTCGAGATCGGTGGCGGAGGGAAGGCGACATTGCCCGCGCTGGCGCGGTTGATCGGCGCGGTGGCGCCTTCGCTCGGTCTGAACTGGGTGATTCTGACGGGTGTGGGCGGGCACTTCCCATACCGAAGCCACCCGGAGGTGGTGGGGGCGGACCCCATCGCGGTGGCCGCCGCGCGGCGGCTGGCGCGGCTGGCGCGGGAGAACGGGATACGCCTGGCGCCGACGTACAACTGCCTCGGGCATCAGTCGTTTCGGGAGAAGCCGGGGGCGCTGCTGCGTTGCCACCCGGAGTTCAACGAGGCGCCGGACCTGGACATGACGGCATTCGAGTTCGACAATTTCATGAGCTGGTGCCCGAACCATCCGGAAGTGAATCGATTGGTGTGCGATCTCATAGACGAGCTGATGGACGGGTTTGAGGCGGATGCCCTTCATGTAGGGATGGACGAGGTGTTCGTGATCGGGCAGTGTCCGCGGTGCAAGGGGACGCCGCCGGCGGAGCTGTTTGCGAAGGCGGTGAACGATCTTCACGAGCACGTGGTCGGGCGGCGGGGGGCGGAGATGCAGATGTGGGGAGATCGGCTGCTGCCGCCGACGTTCGGCTACAGCATGTGGGAGAGCAGCCACAACCAGACGGAGAGCGCGGTGGACCTCATTCCCACCGACATTGTGGTGTGCGACTGGCACTACGAGCTGAAGGATGACTATCCTTCGGTTCGCTACTTGCAGGAGAAGGGGTTTCGGGTGTGGCCGGCGGGGTGGAACGAGGAGGCGGCGGTGCGGCGGCTGGTCGAAGTGTCGCGCGGGGAGGCGACGGAGAAGATGCTCGGCTACCTGGCGACGACTTGGGTGGAGGTGGGCGCGCTGGCGGCCGAGCTGGCGGGGGAGACAGTGGAAACGGACGATCGCGATGTGCCTAAGGTCGTTTCGTGTGTTCGGCTGGGGGCCGAGCTGGCGGGCGACTGAGGGCGAAGCACAGAGGGGGAGTGTGACGGTCAGCCTGGCCGGGGAGGTGTGTGCCGAATGGCCCGGAGGGAGTCAGACATGGGAGTAGTGAGGCCTGATGAGCTTTACGAGTGGTGCAAGATCCCGTACCAGGAACTCGAGGGACATCCGAGCCTGAAGATACCATTCCGTCTGTGCAGAGACTCGAAGGAGATGGGCCACCTCATGGCGCGCGAGCTGGTAGACGAGATCAAGGCCCGCAATGAGAGAGGGGAAACGACGCGTGCCATCATTCCCTGCGGACCGGCGTGCTGGTATGAGCCATTCACGGATTTGGTGAACGAGGAGAGGGTGAGCCTCAGGAGCCTGGTGGTCTTCCACATGGACGAGTGTCTGGACTGGCAGGGCCGTGAGCTGCCGCGCAAGCATCCCTATTGCTTCAGGAGTTTCATGGAGGAGCACTTCTACGGACCGGTTGACCCGGCGCTCGGCGTGCCGGAGGACAACCGGCAGTGGCTGAATGGGAGTAATGTGGAGGCGATGAAGGAGAAGATCCGCGAGGCGAAGGTGGACATTGCATACGGAGGGTGGGGACAGGACGGCCATGTGGCCTACAACCAAGCACGGAGGCATCCGTTCAGTCAGGTGACAGTTGATGATCTCCGGGATTCCACGATTCGGATCCAGGACAATAACATCGACACAATTCTGGCGCTGGGACAGCGAACGTTCGGGGGCGCGTACCAGTTCGTGCCGCCGATGTCGGTGACGCTGGGGGTGAGCGAGGTGCTCTCGGCGGATAAGGTGCGGCTGTTCAGCGACACGGGCGCGTGGAAGCAGACTGCGCTTCGGGTCGGGCTGTTCGGCCCGATTACGGCGGAGTATCCGATGACGCTGCTGCAAGAGCATCCGGACGCGCTGCTCACGGCGACCATTGAGACGGCGCGTCATCCCATCAGCGAGCACCCGGAGTGGGACCTGGGGTTGAGGTAAGACCGTCGTGCCTGTAAAGAAGGGCAGAGGCGCGACGCGTGAGGCAGGGAGACTTCCAATGCAGGCTCTGCGCGTTGATGTCGAGCGTCTGCGGTACCGGGCAATGATCGGGACGGGTGGGATTGGGTCGGGGGCGTTCTTCCTGTTGAGTGGGGATCACACACTGGGGCGGGAGGAGAGCCGCGGGGGGCGGTTCCTGGATCGGCGGGACTACTGCAAGCTGCACATCATTTCGCATTATGTGCAGACGCTGATGGGTCCGGGATTCGAGGCGATTCCTCTCGGGAAGGTCGGCGATGATGAGGTGGGGGCGAGGCTTCTGGTCGAAATGGGGGATGCCGGGATGAACGTCGGGCACGTGACGCATTCCCCTGCCGATCAGACGTTGTATTCGTTCTGCTTTGTGTATCCGGACGGGTCAGGGGGGAACCTGACGACGGCCGATTCCGCGTCCTCGAAGGTTGACGCTGCGCTTGTGAGGGAGGCCGAGCCGGAATTCGCGCGGTTCGCCGGGAGGGGAATAGCGCTGGCGGCGCCGGAGGTGGGGCTGGATGCTCGCGATGAGGTGCTGGACCTGGGAATGCAGCATGGGTTTTTCCGTGCGGCGTCCTTTACGAGCGAGGAGATGGCGAGCGCGGTGGAATCGGGGATGCTGGGCAAGGTCGATCTGCTGGGCATCAATGTTGACGAGGCGGCGGCGGTGGCGGGAAGCGGTTTCAGTGGGGACGAGGATGCGGTGCGAGTAGGCGAAGCGGCAGTAGAGCGGCTGCGGCGCGAGAGCCCGGAGATGATGATCACGATCACGGCGGGGGAGCAGGGAAGCTGGTGCTGGGCGGAGTCGTCTTGCTCTCACATGCCGAGGTGCGCTGCGAGAGTGGAGAGCACGGCGGGCGCCGGCGATGCGCACCTGGCGGGGATGATTGTAGGGCTGGCCGCGGGCCTGGCGGCGCGGGAGGCACACGAGCTGGCGGCGCTGGTGGCCGGGTTGTCCGTCACGTCTCCCCATACGATCAACAAGGAGATGGGCAGGGATTCGCTGCGGGAATTCTCGCAAGGGTGTGGCGTGAGGATTTCAGATAGCGTTCGCAGCTTGCTGGAGGAGTGAAATGAGTGTGACGATGCGTATCGTGCAGCGGTTCGACGCGTGCCATGAGAGGGAGTTCATGGCATTGGAAAAGGAGTTCGCGAAGCTCGAAGCGGAGCGGCCGGACTACCCGAAGGGCAAGAGACTGCAGCCGATCTCCGGCCGCGAGCCGTGCAACACCTTGATCTGGGAGGCGGAGTTTCCCGACGTGGAAGCTGCGCGGAAGGCGCTGGAGTTCTTCGAGGGAGACGCCGCGCACGAGGCGCTCCTCGCCAAGCAGCTGCCGTACTTCAGGGACGTTCGGGTGGAGTTCTACAGCAATCTGGAGATGTAACGATGACGATACTCGACGCTCATACCCATGTGTTCCCGCAATATGCGGACCTCGCGGTTGAGGTGATGGATCGGTGCGGGGTGGAGAGGGTGGTCACGCTCGAATGGCACGATGGGTTCGGCGACAGCCTGAGGGAGCACATGAAGGCGTTCGGCCGCTACCCGGGGCGGTTTGTGGTTTTCGGGAACGTGGATTTCAGCAGGATCAACGAGCCGGCATTCGCCCAAACGGCCGCGGAGCAGATGGCGACAGACGTCGATGCGGGGATGCGGGGGCTGAAGGTATACAAGGCGCTTGGCCTCGAGTACCGGGAGGAGAAGGGGGATCTCTGGCGAGTCAACGACGAGCGGCTGGATCCGATCTGGGCGAAGGCGGGGGAGCTCGGGGTCCCGGTGCTGATTCACACTGCCGACCCCCCCGCGTTTTGGCAACCCGTCAACGAGAGCAACTTTTGGAATGGTGTACTGCACGGCGAGTATGCGTGGTGGAGCTACTACCGCAAGGGACTTCCCAGCATAGAGGAGCTGTTGGCCGAGCGGAACGAAGTCATCCGGCGTCACCCGGATACGACCTTCATCTGCCCTCACGTTGGCAGCAGGGCAGCGACCCTGGACGCTGCAGCCGAGGACCTGGAGGAGATGCCGAATCTGTACTACGACATCTCGGCCCGGATACCGATCATGGGGGTGTCGCGCAGGCGGAGTGTGCGTTCGCGAGAGTTTCTGACGGAGTGCCAGGACCGCGTTCTTTTCGGCACGGATCTGATCTATGATGACACCAATGTCCCTACGGGTGTGCAGGCCCAGTGTCTGCACCAACCTGGCGAGATACCTCTGGGGGATGAGGATTGCAGGGAGAGATATGTCGAGACGGCGGTGAGCTTCATCCGATCTCATCTCGACTTCCTGATGACGGACACGGTACAAGAAGATCCGCCGTTCAGGCGGACCACGCGGGGGTACTCCATAAAGGGTCTGGGTCTTCCCGAGGAAGTATGTGAGAAGATTCTGTTCAAGAACGCGCAGCGTCTGATCGACTTGGGATAGCCGTCGTGTTCGCCCGCTGGGTCAGGGCGCGGAGGCGGGGCCGGAGGCGGCGGCGCGCAGCAGGAAGCTCGACTATCCCTCGACCTTGCAGTTCGCCAAGTCCTCCAGAGCGAGGATCAGCGCTTGTGTGCCGAGCTCTCCCTTTCCCTTCGCGGATAGCGACCGGATCAACTGGTGGACCAGGGTGGTGGCGGGGAGGGGCATCTCGAGCTCGTCGGCAGCGGCAGCCACCAGGCGCAGGTCCTTCTCCTGCAGGGACAAGGTGAAGCCGGGAGCATAGTCGCGCTCCAGCATTTTCGGGCCGAGAAGCTCCATGATTCGCGAGGCCGCCAGGCCGGAGCCGACGGTCTGCCATACCTTCCTGACATCGAGTCCGGCCTTGGCGGCGAGGCCCAGCACTTCGCAGACGGCCTGGATGGTGATGACACAGCCGACCTGGTTGCAGAGCTTGACCATGTAGCCCGATCCGCTGGGGCCGAAGTGCTCGATACGCTCGCCCATGACCTGGAGGACGGGGAGGTACTGCTGGAAGGTCTCCTCGGGTCCGCCGGACATGATGGAGAGGGTGCCCGCCTCGGCTCCCTGGGGCCCGCCGCTTACGGGGCAGTCCAACATGGGCACGCCCTTCTCGTCGAGGGCCGCGGCGACGCGCCTTCCGACGCCGGGCGCGATGGTGCTCATCTCGATCAACACGTCGCCGGCGCTAACGCCCTGGATGACACCCTCTGCACCCAGTATCGCCTCTTCGACGTCGGGCGAATCAGGAACGATGCTGATGATGAGCTGGCTCTCGCGCGCGACCTGCCGGCAGGAGGAGCCGGCCTTCGCTCCTGCCTCAACCAGGGCCTCAACCTTATCGGGCACGATGTCGTAGGCGATCAGCGGGTGGTCCGCTGCCAGGAGGTTCTTCGCCATGGGCGCACCCATGCGGCCCAGGCCGATGAAGCCGATAACGGGTTTGGTCACGTCGATGTCTCCTTTCCGGAACAAGTGTCGTCAGCACGACGTGCGAGCCGGCCGCGCGTTCGAGTCGGTGCCGCCGCCTGGTGGAGATTCTACCCCGCGGAGACGTGAGACGTCAAAGCCTAGGGCAGCCGGGCTGGGCCCTCTGGAGGTCTCGATGCCAGACAGGCAGGACTCGACGGGCGTGCCCCTAATGTAACACGCGCCCAGAGTCGGGCGCGTGTCTAATGTAACTCGCGCCCGGAGTTAGGCGCGCGCGTCGGATCAGCGGGCGCTACACAGAAGGGCGGAGGGTGTCGAGATGGACAAGGTTGGGATTGCGCTTCTGGGAACTGGTTTCATCTCCGAGATTCACGCTCGGAACTACGCGCGATTCGTGCGAGACGCGCGGATCGAGGCGGTGGTGGGGAGGGATGAGGGGAAGACGCGCGCGTTCGCCGAGCGGTACGCTATCCCGCGCTGGTTCACGGACTACCGGAAGGCGCTGGAGCTGGATGAGGTGGACATCGCGGATGTGTGCATCCCGAACAGCATGCACTGCCAGGCAACGGTGGATGCGGCTGCCGCGGGGAAGCACGTTATCTGCGAGAAGCCGCTCTGCCTGAACCTGCAAGAAGCGGATCAGATGATCGAGGCGTGCAAGCGGGCGAAGGTGAAGCTGATGTACGCGGAGGAGCTGTGCTTCACGCCGAAATACGTGCGAGCGAAGCAGTTGGTCGATGAGGGAGCGCTGGGGAAGGTCTACCTCGTGAAGCAGAGCGAGAAGCACTTCGGGCCGCATGCGGAGTGGTTCTGGGATGTGGAGCAGTCAGGGGGCGGGGTGATGCTGGACATGGGGTGCCACGCGCTGGAGTTCTTCCGCTGGGTGCTGGGGAAGCCGAAGGCGCGGTCGGTGATTGCGCAGATGGGGACATACGTGCATGGAGATAAGACGAAGGGAGACGACAACGCGATCGCGATTGTGGAGTTCGAGGGGAATGCGGTCGGGATGGCCGAGGAGAGCTGGGCGCGGCACGGCGGGATGGACGACCGGGCGGAGATCTACGGGTCAAAGGGGGTGACGTACGCGGATCTGCACCACGGGAGTGCGCTGGAGACGTTCAGCGAGGTCGGCTATGGGTACGCGGTGGAGAAGGCGCCGGAGACGAAGGGGTGGACGTTCACGGTGTTCGAAGAGGAGTGGAACTACGGGTTTCCTCAGGAGCTGGAGCACTTCGTGTCTTGTGTGAAGGAGGGCACAGAGCCGCTGGAAACAGGTGAGGACGGGCGCGCGGTGCTGGAGATGATCATGGCCGCCTACGAGTCGGCGGCGACAGGGCGGCGGGTGCCGCTTCCGTTCGAGACCGACGCCAAGCTGCCGATCGAGCCCTGGCTGAAGAGGTAGGTGGCGCGCAGGGCGCGGGCTGGCATCCGAGAAGGGCCAATCGACCGGGAGGCCGACTAGACGGCGTTGAAGCCCGGCATCGGCATGGGCAGCGGGAAGATGGCGGTGAGGACCCGGCCGAGTTCGCCGCCGACGGAGGGGGCCTCGGGGCTGCCGAACACGAGGCGCGCGGCCCGCGAGGCGGAAGCCGCCTGCAAGGCGTCGAGATCGAGCCGCTCATGGGCGAGGCGGAAGGTGCAGGTGTCGCCCTGCTGGCCGAAGGAGAGGCGCCGGAGGTCGGCGCGGGGGAGGCGGGCGGCGAGATACTGGCGCATGTCGCGCATGAGGCCGGGAAGATTCAAGAGGCCGTGCGTGCCCTCGATGGGGGTGGGTTCCAGCGCGAGGCCGCGGCGCGACAGGAGATAGGACAGCTCTCGGTCGCTGCCGAGGACGGACATTACGATCTCCTTGAGCTTCGCGGCATCGAGGAGGAGTGGGACGGCCTCCACCAGTGCCGAACGCGATCCGGCG
>JAUVSA010000304.1 GCA_030597345.1 Bacillota bacterium | reverse complement strand
CGTCCAGCGCACGCGGCCTGCCGCTTCTGCGGGCGGGCTGTCTGCCGCGAACACGCCCAGACGCTGCCCCATATTGAGGCTGTGTTCCACGACGATGAGTTCAAGTACAAGGCTCTGGTGGTCCCTGAAGCCGTCTACTGCGGCGTGTGCAATCCCAGAGAGGACCCGGTCGATCTCCCGGATGTGACCTAGGGGCAGTTGCGCCAAGCCGCCGTGGGACCCAGTCTCCTGCGCCGGTGCTCCGCCATCGTGAACCGCTTACGAGTTGCCCAAGTCAAGGGGATGCGGATGACCAACGACAGAATAGCGACGCTGCGAGCGCTTCCTTTCCTCCAGGGCGCCGACGAAAGCGTCGTCCAGCGACTGGCAAACGAGGTTGTCGAGAGGAACTTTGAGCCGGGCCAGTTGATCCTACGCGAGGGTACCACTGGCCGCGAGGTCTATCTGATCGTCTCCGGTTCGGTGGAGGTCATCAAGGGTAGCGGAGGCGAGGAGACGGTGCTCGCGCAGCGCGGGCCGGGTGACGTTTTCGGTGAGATGGGCCTCATTGAGGATCGCCCGCGCTTCGCCACCGTCCGGGCGTTGGGGCGCACTCGCCTGCTGGAGCTCTCCGAGGGTCTCATGCGCTCTGTCTTCGCCGAGCAACCGGAGTTGCTGTTTCGTACCATCCAGGTGCTGAGTTCCCGCCTCCGTGAGGCGGATCTACAGATGATTGAGGACCTTCAGCGCAAGAACCGGGAATTGGGATTGGCGTACCGGCAGCTCCAGGAGGCGCAGGCCGAGCTAGTCGAGATGGAGCGGTTGGAGCACGAGCTAGAGCTGGCCCGTCAACTGCAGCAGAGCATCCTTCCGCACGAATTCCCGCAGATGGCAGGTGTCAACTGCGCCGCGAGCAGCCGGCCCGCCCGACAGGTCGGCGGCGACTTCTACGATGTGATGCCCGCGGGCGATGGGCGGCTGGGGCTGGTCATGGCGGACGTTTCGGACAAGGGTATGCCCGCTGCTCTTTACATGGCCCTCGTGCGCAGCCTGATTCGGGCGGAGGCCAACCACAGCGACTCTCCCCGCGAGGTGCTGTTGAGCGTGCACCGCCTTCTGATGAGGATTAGCCAGGCGAACATGTTCGTCACCGTCTTCTACGGGGTCCTGGACCTGGCGAGGGGGAGGTTGCGCTATGCGCGTGCGGGGCACGACCGGCCCCTCCTCTATCGTCCTGCGCAGAACGATTGCCGGTTCTTGACAGGCGAAGGTATGCTCCTCGGTATCGTCGAGCCAGTCGTACTCGAGGAAGTGGAGGTCGAGGTGTGCCCTGGAGATGTGCTTGTCCTGTATACGGATGGTATCACCGACGCGAACTCCCCGGCGGAAGAGCTGTTCGGGCTGGCGCGTCTGCAGGAAGCTGTCTGCACGGCGGGCAGCCGGAGGGCAGACGACCTGCTGGACCATATCTTCGAGCAAGTTAGCGAGTTCCAGGCGGGAGCTGTGCAGTACGACGACATGGCGCTGCTTGTCGTGAGCGTGGACAACGCGGGAAGTGAACTATGAACGACCCAACCAAGACTATCGAGGACCTTCAGTCAGCGGCCGCGGAGGCTCGGACGGCCCTTGACTGGGAGAGGGCCGTCGCCCTGTACACCCAGGCCCTGGAGCGAGAGGGCGTGCCCTCCGGCGTGGCGTACGATCTCCTCGACGGCCGGGCAGCCTGCCAGCAGAAGCTGGGCGACTACGCGTCAGAAGCGGCCGATCTTGAGCGCATGGTCAGCCTGGGCCAGGAGTTTGATGACGTATCCCTCCAGGTGGATGCGCTCAGTCGTCGTTCTGAAGTACTCTACTTCCTGGGAGAAACTGCCTCGGCTCAACGCGCGGCTGAGGACGCGCTGGCCTTCGCCACGGAGGCAGGAGATCCGCGTCTGGAGGCCAGGAGTCTCTATGCCTTACTCCGATCATCCGAGTCCCTTTCAGACTACAGGCGCGGCCAGGCATGGGGCGAGGAGGCGCTGCGCCTGTACAGGGCCCTCGGCGATGAGCGCGGGGCGGCGCGCACTCTCTACGGGGTGGCGTACCTGTCCGTCTGGCAGGGAGAGACTACCACGGCTCGGAAGCAGGCACAGGAGGCGCTGCGGCTGTGCAGGCGCCAGGGCGATCGCGAGGGTGAAGCTGGAGCGCTGAACGTGGTCGGGATGACGCACACTGACGTCGCGAGGAGGCGGGCGCTCTATTTCCAGGCGCTGGCCATCTACGAGCCAGTCGGGAACCGCGAGCGCCAGAACGTGATGCACAACAATATTGCGACCGCCTATCTGCAGCTTGGTCTCTACGGCCGGGCGAGCGACTACGCGGAGCGGGCCGTGCAGTTCGCGCGCGAGATGGGTGCGCGTCAGAATCTGGCCTACTTCCTCGACACCCGGGCGCAGGCGTACCTGGGCCGGGGAGAAACCGGGGACGCGGAGCGGCTCTTCCGCGAAGGGCTCTCTCTCGTCGACGAGATCGGTGACCGAGGCGTGGAGGGTTGCTACCTCCTGGGGCTCGGACGCGCGGCGATGGCGCGGGGGGAAGCGGAGGAGGCGAGCACCCTGTTCGCGGGAGCTGTGGATCGTTGGCACGAGACCGGGGCCAAGGGTGATCAGGCGGTCGCGCTTGCCTGGCAGGGCGCGGCGCACCTCGCGATGGGCGATCTCGACGGCGCGCGGGCCCACACCGGAGAGGCCGTGACCTTGCTCGAGGCTGGCAACGTGCCCGCCGACTACCTGCCTCAGGAAGTCTGGTGGTGGCGGTATTTGGCAATGGTGGCGTCCGCTAGCCAGGTAGAGGCGCAGCATGCTGCGCCCCTACAGGACGCGGGGTGGCACGCCCTCGACCGGGCGCGCGCCGCGGTGCTGGAGTCCATTGCCACGCTCCGTGGTGCGGGCTTGCGG
>JAUVSA010000195.1 GCA_030597345.1 Bacillota bacterium | reverse complement strand
GGGCAAGGTCGGTCCCAGCCGGATGTCCCTGATGCCCAAGTGCAGCAGCGTGAGCAGAATGGCCACCGCCTTCTGCTCGAACCACGAAATCACCAGCGACAGCGGCAGCCCGTTCACATCCGTGTCGAACGCCTCCGCCAGCGCCACTGCGATCTGAATCGCCGAATACGCGTCATTGCACTGGCCCACGTCCAGCAGCCGCGGGATGCCGTCTATCTCTCCGAAGTCCCGCTTGTTGCACCGGTACTTGCCGCAGCCCAGCGTCAGGATCACGCAGTCGTCCGGCACCGCCTTCGCCAAATCCGTATAGTAGCTCCGGCCCGGCTTCGCGCCATCGCATCCGCCGATCAGGAAGAAGTGCCTGATCTTTCCCTGCTTGACCGCCTCCACCACCTTGCCTGCCACGCCCAGGACCGCCGCGCGCGCGAACCCGACCGTGATGGTCTTGTCCGGCCCGTCTTCCTTGAATCCCTCTGCTGCCAGTGCGGCCTCGATCACCGGCGTGAAGTCGTAGCCCTCGACGTGTGTCACGCCGGGCCACGCCACCACGCTGCGGGTGAATATCCGGGCCTTGTAGGAGTCTTTCGGCGCCTGGATGCAGTTAGTGGTCATCAGGATCGCGCCCGGGAACTCCTCGAACTCCTTCCGCTGCAGCTGCCAGGCCCCGCCATAGTTTCCCACCAGATGCTCATACTTCTTCAGCCCCGGGTATCCGTTGGCGGGCAGCATCTCTCCGTGCGTGTACACGTTGATGCCCTTGCCCTCCGTCTGCTTCAGCAGCTCTTCTAGATCCTTCAGGTCGTGCCCCGACACCAGTATCGCCTTCCCCTTGACCGGCTCTATCCGCACCTGTGTCGGGACTGGATCGCCGTAGGTCGAGGTGTGCGCCGCGTCCAGTAGCTCCATCGCCCGCAGGTTCACCTCACCACACTTCAGACATCGGCCAAGCAGCTCGTCCACCGTATGCCCATCACCCGCGAGATAGTCCAGCGCATCGTGGAAGAAGGCGTAGACATCCTCGTCCTCATATCCCAGTATCTGCGCGTGGTCCGCGTACGCGGCCACCCCTTTGAGCCCGTACATCAGGAGTTCCTGCAGACCGGTCACGTCCTCCCCGAGCGCTTCCTTGCGTTTGGTGATCGTCACCGCCTCACCTTGCTCCACCAGCCCCTCCAACCTCTCGGCCGGAGTCCAAGCAGCCGCACCACTCAGCGCCTCCGGATCCTTCCCCGCCTTCCGGCACGCCTCTTCATAGGCGGCCTTCATCCGCTCGCGCAGTTCGTGTGCCTGGAGCACCATCTCGCGCAGCCTCTCCGCATCGAAGTTGACATTCGTCAGCGTTGCGAAGAGAGCTTCCAGCACGAAGACATCGACCTCCCGGTCCTTCACACCCAGCCCCCGCGCCCGATGCGCGTACATCGAGAGACCTTCGACGGCATACACCAACAGGTCTTGCAGCGCGGCTGTCTCCGGCTCTTTCCCGCACACACCGCGCACAGTGCACCCGGTTCCCTTCGCCGTCTGTTCACACTGATAGCAGAACACTTCTTCCTCTCTTCTCCCCTTACGCCCGCACCGACGCTTCTCGCGCCAGCGCCTCCAATGCTTCTTCTCCCTCGACTACTTCGAGTTCAAACCCGGCCGTGATCTCTTCCCCCACCTCCAGCTCCCTCAGGCCCCCCTCCTCCCGCGCCGCCGACCGCCCGATCACAGGGCCGATCCCCGGCTCGATCCCCAGCACATACTCCCGCTCCCCCAGCATCTTCCACTGCGTGAAGTTCGGAAGCTCCGACAGCCGATACCGCAGCCGCAGACCCAGCCCTCCGCTCAGCTTCCGGTTGACGACCCCGCATGTAACCATCCCCTCCGCGTCCGCCTTCATGCTGTGGAAGTACACCTTCTCCGCGTAGCCTCTGACGGGGCCGTGCATCTGCGCATACTGCTCTTTGCCATCCTCCGCCTCCGCATCCCGCGGCTCCGCCTTGTTCGTAGGCGCCACGAGCTCCGTCCCCTCGTCCAGCAGCGGGAACCCGACGTTGATGTGATACAGCCGCATCAGCGGCGTCGCTCGCGCGCCTGTGTTCACTATCCTGTCCCTCACCTCCATACCCACACCGTCCCCGAACGCACGAATCGTCCGCCGCACCTCCAGGTGCGGCCCGAAAAGACGCGCCTCCCGCACTACCCCGCTTACTCTCAGCTCCAGGCTGTCGCCCGACCACTCCTCGAAATAGCTCACCCTCTCCGCGGGCGCCGTCGAGATCCGTCCATGCAGCCCCAGCTCCTCCTCCCCGTCCACATTCGGCGGCCCGGTCTGCGTCAACCCACACGTCGTAAGCAGTCCTCCGAAGAACGTCCACAGCCACCCCAACCCCCGGGAATCGTAGAACGCCGGGGCTGCGTCCCCGGCCGGCGAACGCCAGCACAGGCTCATCCCCTTGTAGCGCGCCTCGCTGATGTCCATCCCGCGATCGAGCAGCACCGTGAATTCCAATCCCTGTGTCGTCCGGAAATCCACCGCCCGTATGCCGGCCGCCCGCCCGTCGCTCAGTGTGTACGGCTTCAGCCCACCGATCTGCGACAGGTGCCCGATCCGCTTCTCGGCCCCCTCCCGATTGTGACCGAAGATAGCCATCTCCCCCTCCTTTCGCCTGTCTGTTTCCCTGTCCTGTCCGCGCCCGAACCCGCAGTGTAGACTTTCCCGCTCAACCGATAATCGCATCTATCCCCGCGCCGCGCGCCATATCGAGCAAGCGCGCCACTCTCTCGCTCTTCTCTGCCTTCTCCTCGATCTCGAAGGGAAGGTCGAGCCATTCATACTTCGCCCCGGCGGAAGGGTTGTACGGCAGCAGCGCGGCCGATGTCAGACCAACTTCCCGCATGAAGGAAAAGATCCCGCGCAGGTTCTCCTCCGTATCCGTGATCCCCGGAATCAGTGGGATTCTCACCTGAACCTCCCGGCCGGCCACCCGCGCCGCGTTATCCAGAATCTGGTGGTTCGATGCTCCCGTCCAGCGCCGATGTTCTTCATCATCGATCAGCTTCAGATCGTAGAGCAGCAGATCGGTATCCGCCAGCAGCCGCGCCAGCGTCTCCCAACTGCATGCCCCGCAGGTCTCCATGATCGTATGAATCCCCATCTGGCGACAGGCAGAGAGGACCGCGGCTGCGAAATCAGGCTGCATCGTGACCTCACCGCCCGTCAGCGTGATCCCGCCCCCCGAATGATCGAAAAACGGCTTCAGGCGTTCCGCCCTCGCCACTACCTCCGCCGCCGAGACGCGCTCGCCCTTGATCTCCAGCGCGCCCTGCACGCACCGCTCCACGCACAACCCGCAGACGCGACACTTCTCACGTTCCAGCACATGCCCGGATTCCTTCAGCTCATGTACGCCCTGCGGGCAGACGCTGGCGCACCCGCCGCACAGCACACCCCGCTCGCGCCGGAAGCTCAGCTCCGGCCGAGGATTGCGCGCCTCGGGGTTGTGGCACCACTTGCACGCAAGTGGACATCCCTTCAGGTACACCGCCATCCGGATGCCCGGCCCATCATGCACCGCGAAGGTATCGATGTCGAAGACCAGCCCCTCGACCTCCCGAGCGGCGGCCGCCTCCGTCACTACCGCCCCTCCTGCCGCCGGATGTGGTGCTCCTGCTGCTCCCCGCTCAGCATCGTGAAGTACGCGCACCATCCTCCGATCCGCACCCGCAGCGACTTGTATCTGTCGGGCTCGCTCTGCGCCGCGCGCAGCTCCTCCGTGTCGGCGACCGTGAGCGTCATAATCGAACCCCCGGTGTCCACGAAGCTGCGCACCAGCGCCCCCATCCGCGCCGTCCCCTCATCTCCCTCCACCAGTCGCCGCGCCAGACGCAGATCGAGCGGACTCCCCGCCGGCAGCTTCTCATGGTGCATCTTCCCGTACGAGAGGATGGCCGCGGGGATGCCCGCCATATCCCGCCCCAGCGCCGGCGAGAAGTTCGACGACACCGGCTCCCCGGAAGATCGCCCATCCGGAGATGCCCCCAGCCCCTCCCCGATCCCGATGTACCACGAGAACGTGCCCACCCCGGACGGGAACTCGACCACCGACCGATGCTCCTCCGCGTATCGCGCCACGATCTCGGTGAACGCCTCCATGACCTGCCTGCCCACCGCGTCGGCGCCCTCCTCGTCGTTGCCGTACTTCGGCGCCGCCAGCAGCTTGGCCTGGAGCTGTGCCTGGTTCTCGAAGTTCTGTTCGAGCGCCTCGCACAGCTCCGCCATCGTCGCCTGCTTCTCTTCGAAGACAACCGTCTTGATGGCCGTCAGCGAATCGATGGCGTGGGCGGCGCCCTCGGCGAGCAAGGCGAAGGGGCGGAACTACGCCCCGCCGGCGGTCATGTCCCGCCGCGACGCGATCGTCCCGTCGAGCAGGGCGCTCAGCACCGGCACGGGCGCCAGGACGCTGCGATCG
>JAUVSA010000279.1 GCA_030597345.1 Bacillota bacterium | reverse complement strand
CTTGGCGAGGACGCCGCGCTCGTCGAGGCGGACGGGCACCTCAACTACCTCTCCGACCCGCGACGCATCCGGCTCTAACGCTTTCATGACCCCCGGCCGAACGGTGGACATCTGCGGCCGCGCCTCGCGGCACACAATCCTAGCCATCAGGTTGCCACCGAAGGCCGGCCGCGTCTGAACGAGCAGGCGGTCTTTCTCGTCGATCTCCAGCCCCGTGCAGTCGGCAGTCAGGCCGGCGGACAGGCGCGCGGCGACCCGCGGCGCCAGGTCGCGTCCCTGCGGCGTCGCGGAGATGAGCACGATCTCGGGCTTGTGCCGGTTTATCATCCCGGACAGCACGTCGGTGTAGGGACTGGTGCGGTAGTGCGCGAGCACCGGATCCTGGGCCAGGTAAACCTTGTCCGCGCCGCGGGCAATGAGACCGTCACTGAGGCCTCCCACCTGGTCCCCGAGAAGAACCGCGGCGAGCTCCACCCCTAGCTTGTCGGCGAGGCGATGCCCTTCCCCCAGCAGCTCGTATGTGCCCCGGCGCAGCTCGCCGTGGATATGCTCGGCCACCACCCACACACCGTGATACTGAGTCACGTCAATGTCGCGGGTGAAGGCGACCTCGAGCAGGATAGCGTCGAACTTACAGGAGGAGGCGCAGGCCCCGCACTGGGTGCAGTTGTCGTTGAACTGAGCCTTCTCCTCCACCATGTCGATCGCGCCATAGGGGCAGGCGCGGAGGCACAGCTTGCATCCAGTGCAGTTTTCGCGGATGAGACGAACGGCCATCCACCGATTCTCCGGTCATTCCTAATCGCGTAGGGCAGGAGCGAGTCTCCTGCCCATGGTTCAGCGTCTTCTGCTCAAGGGAGGGGCATTCCTGCCGGGAGACCGCTGACGGGCCGTTGTGCCGTTCTGTAGGGCGGGCATTCCTATGCCCGCCGGCCGTTCGCTGTAGGGCGGGGTCACCGAACCCCGCCGGTCGTTGGTCGTCCTGTACGGCCTACCCGGCTGCGAAATGCATTTCCTTGATGACGTCTGCGATTTCTCGGACCATGTCTTCGACTGGCCCCTCGAGCGTCTTGCCGCCGCTCCTTCGCTCGGGGGGCCACACCTCGATCACTTGAGTCGGAGATCCGTCGAATCCGGTCTGCGTGGGGTCCGCGTCGAGGTCCTCGAGCGACCACTTTGCGATCTCGGCGCGCTTGGCCTTGAGGACATTTCGCATGCCGGGGTGGCGGGGCTCATTGATCTGCTTGACCACAGTGACGACCGCCGGGAGCTTCACCTCGACGACCTCGAAGAAGTCGTCGAGCACGCGCCGGGCACGAAGCTTGCCGTCGGAGACCTCCACCCCGATGGCGAGCGTGATCTGGGATATCCCCAGGCGCTCGGCGAGGCCCGGACCCACCTGCCCGGTGTCTCCATCGATGGCCTGCTTCCCACAGAGGATGAGGTCACAGTCGCCAAGCTTCCGCACCATCTGGGCCAGGGTATAGGAGGTGGCGAGCGTATCGCTGCCGCGGGAGGCGGCGTCCGTAAGGAGAATCGCGTCATCGGCCCCCATGGCGAGCGCCTGCCGAAGCGACTCCTCTGCCTGGGGCGGTCCCATGCTGATCACGGTCACCTTGCCGCCGTGCGCTTCCCGCAGTTGCAGCGCGGCCTCGACCGCGTTCTCGTCGAAGGGATTGATGACACCCTTGACGCCCTCGCGGATAAGGGCCTTGGTCTCCGGATCGACGCGGACCTCGGTAGTCTCGGGCACCTGCTTCATGCAGACGACGATGTTCACTATCCCAGCTCCCGAATCACCTGGTTGGCAATCACCATCCGCTGGATTTCCGAGGTCCCTTCGACGATCTCAAACAGCTTGGCCTCCCGCATGTAGCGCTCCACCGGGAAATCCACGGTATAGCCGTACCCGCCGAAGATCTGCACCGCCTTCGTGGTGACGCGCATACCCGCTTCGGAAGCATAGAGCTTGGCCATCGCCGCTTCCTTCTCGAACGGCTTGCCCTGATCTTTCAGCCACGCGGCCCTCCAGGTCAGCAGCCGCGCGGCGTCCACCTCGGTGGCCATATCGGCGAGCATGAACTGAATCGCCTGGAAGCTGGAGATGGGCTTGCCGAACTGCTCTCTCTGCTTCGAGTACGGAACGGCCGCTTCCAGCGCGGCGCGGGCAAGGCCCACGGCCCCGATGGCCATCCCGATTCGCCCCACCGCGAGAGTGCGCATAGCAACCAGAAAGCCTGCCTTCTCGCGCCCGAGCAAGTTCTCCTTGGGGACTCTGCAATCGTTGAAGATCAGCTCCCGGTTCGGCAAGGCGGAAAACGCCATCTTCTTCTCCTCCTTGCCGAACTCGAACCCAGGAGTGCCCTTCTCGACGATGAAGGCGGTGAGGCCACGCACGCCGCGCTCCGGGTTGCTGCTGGCGATGATCACGTAGATCTCGGCCTCGCCGCCATTGGAGATGAAGATCTTGGTCCCGTTGAGGACATAGTGATCGCCGTCCAACTCGGCCTTGGTGCTCACTGCGCCGGCGTCGGACCCCGCTCCCGGCTCCGTGAGGCCGAAGGCCCCGATCTTCTCGCCGCGGGCGAGGGGCATTAGGCACCTCTGCTTCTGCTCCTCCGTCCCGAAGGTCATGATGGGGAAGATGGCGAGCATGTGAGCTCCGAAGATCGCGCCCGTGGTCGTGCACGCCCGGGAGAGCTCCTCGCCGACCGCGGCCCAGGTCAGGAAATCCATCCCCAGCCCACCGTACTCCTCGGGAACAGCAATACCCATCAGGTCGAGCTCGACCAGCTTCCCGACGTTCTCCGCCGGCCAAACCCCGGCTTCATCGATCTCCTTGGCCTTCGGCGCGAGCTCCTCGTCGGCGAACTCCTTCACCGCTTCCAGGATCGCTGTCTGATCTTCGTTGAAGGTGAAATCCATATGGCAGTCAGCCTCCAGGGACCATGTAAGGGCTGGACGTTACGCCATTCCAGCGTGGTACGGCGCTGATCTTATCGGAAACAGCGAGCAGAGTCAACGCGGCCCTCCCCCGCGTTCCTGGGCCGCGACCGCGCTGCGATCCGCGACTCCATCGAGCGGACAACTGGCTTCATTGGGACGACGGGGCTCTTCAACTTCTCCACCGAGGACCACAACGGCTTGACCAAGGGTGCGTTTGTGATGGTCAAGGGTAGTCGATGGCGAGTGGCGACTGGAGCTGGCAGGCGGCCTTCGCTTGGGTACACGGCTTCGATCCCACAACGAGAGGAGGCGAGGGGAAGCTGCTTCCGGACTGATTAGAAG
>JAUVSA010000038.1 GCA_030597345.1 Bacillota bacterium | reverse complement strand
GCTGCGCGCTTTCTCGCACCTATCGCTACCGCGTCATCGAGCGCCTTGCCCCCTCCCCTCTGCTGGGGCGTCACGCGCTCATCGTGCCCCCCCGGCTCGATGTCGCCGCGATGGCCGCCGCCGCCGCACCGTTGCTCGGCCGCCACGACTTCCGAGCCTTTCAGGCCAGCGGCTCTGAAACCATGACAACCGAACGGACGATGATGCGCCTCGATTGCCACCGAACTGGCGACACCGTCGAACTAACGGCCGAGGCCGACAGCTTCCTATATCACATGGTCCGCATAATCGTCAGCGCCCTCCTTAGAGTGGGGCGCGGCGCTCTCGCACCGGAGGCCCTCGCCCGGACGCTGGCCTCCGGACGACGTTTGCCTAAGTCAGGCCCAGCCCAGGCTTGCGGGCTTTGCCTGCTCCGGGTATCATATGACTAGGCGCCCGCCGCCGGCGGGTGCCGTCCGGGCGCTTGGGGCCTCGGTGGGCCGAGCGCTCGAAGTCAGGACTGGCTGAGTTGCCATGAGCACACAACAGACGAAAACGTATTCCGCCAAACCAAGCGAAGTAGATAGCCGCTGGCTCTTGATCGATGCCCAAGGGCTGGTCGTTGGCCGCCTCGCGGCCGACGTCGCCGCACTCTTGCGCGGCAAACATAAGCCCACCTTCACCCCCCACGTCGATACCGGAGATCACGTAGTCATCATCAACGCCGCCGGCCTCGTCCTCACC
Organism: Bacillota bacterium; assembly: GCA_030597345.1. GTDB lineage: Bacteria > Armatimonadota > Hebobacteria > Hebobacterales > Hebobacteraceae > JAUVSA01. Next base: position 10,635 of record JAUVSA010000038.1, on the reverse strand, counting down.
GGCAGCAAGGCCGACAAGACCATGCGCTACCGACACTCGGGCTATCCGGGGGGACTCAAGACCGAACCTTACGGCGCTCTCTTCCAGAAAGATCCCGCGCGCGCCTTCCGTATCGCAGTCAGGGGAATGCTGCCACACAACTCTCTCGGCCGCAACATGCTGCGCAAGCTCAAGGTATACCCCGATGGCGAACATCCCCACGAGGCTCAGCAGCCCATCCCCTATCAGCCGCCGCGCGCAAGAAAGAGATGAGGAGGTACGAACTCTAGTGGCCCAGGAATTCTACGCCACAGGACACCGAAAGAACGCAACCGCCAAGGTATGGCTCGTCCCCGGCAGTGGTCAGATCACCGTCAACGGCCTGCCTCTTCGCGATTACGTAACGCGTGCTACCCTCGAAGTCGTCGTGCGAGAACCCCTGCAGCTGGCCGAGTCCCTCGGCGCCTTCGACGTCCGTGCCAAGTGCCTCGGCGGCGGCAAGTCGGGCCAGGCCGGCGCCCTTCGCCACGGCATCGCCAAGGCCCTCGTCAACATGGACGAAGGGCTCCGCTCGGTGATGCGTAGGGCCGGCCTGCTGACGCGGGACTCCCGGGTCAAGGAAAGCAAGAAGTACGGCCGGAAGCGGGCCCGCCGTGCGTTCCAGTTCAAGAAGCGCTGAGGCTCCCCCCATCACCCTCGCGCTTCGAACGCGCCTTCCATGAAGCCCGAGCTAACGCGGCCCCTTCCGCCTATGGAAGAAATGCCGTGGGGAAACTCCGCAATGCTCTCGACCGCAACAGCACCCATTGACATCGCCTCCCGGCCCCGCCCCGCCGGGTGCGGCCCCGCCATCAGAACACATCTCTCCCTCCGCGCCTTCCTGGCCGCCTGGTGCGCGATATTCCTCGCCATCGCTCACATCTGCCTCGCCGCCGGCGCCCCCGCCTCGGCCGGCTCCGCGGCCCCGAAGGGGGACCTCGCCCCCGGCCTCCTTGAAGGGGCTCCCGGCCTTTCCTACGAGATCTACCAGGTGCAGGTAGGCGACACGATTGAGAACATAGCCGCCCGCTTCGGCGTCTCCCCCGGCCGGATCCGCCGCCTCAACGGCCTCTCCTCCCTGGACCAGCCCGGCCCGGGCCAATCGCTCGCCATCCCGATCCCGCGTCCGCCCGGTGCGGAATCTCACGCGCGCGCCGCGCAGCCCCCTCGCCATGCCATCCCCCCCCGCTACGCAGTCGTAACCACCGCCAGCCCCATCGTCAGTGAGCCGGCCGACTCCCCGACGGCGCAGGTGTTCTACCAGCCGGCCTTCGGCGCTCAGCTAGTCGTCACCGCCGAGCAGGGCAGCTACTGGGGCGTTGTCATGATCGACGGCTCCACCGGCTGGATTGCCAAGTCGGCACTTCACATGACCGAGCGGACGATAACCCCCGAGGCCCTCGACACCATGCTTCAGGGCGGCCGCCCCGACGTCGTCCACGAGGCCTTTCGCTACCTGGGCACCCCCTATCGCTATGGAGGACGGCTCCCCTACAACCTCGACTGCTCCCTCCTCGTGCAGACCGTCTTCGCCGCCCGCGGCCTCTCACTCCCCCGCACGGCTGCCGCGCAGTACGAGTTCGGCCACCCCGTCAACCACACCGACCTCCTCCCCGGGGACCGCCTCTACTTCGTCTCCAAGTCCGGCCGCATCAACCACACTGGTATCTACACCGGCGGCGGCCGCTTCATCCACGCCTCCTCCCGCCGCGGCCGCGTGGCCGTAGACGACCTCTCCGAGTCCCTCTACTGGACCCGCTTCGTCGGCGCCCGCCGCTCCTAGCCATCCCCCCGTGCCTCCCTCCATCTCATTCTCAGTTGGGTAGGGCAGGCCTGTCCTGCCTGCCCGCCATAGCTTCAGCGACGGCGGGAGCCTGTCGAAGGAAGCTTCGCCTCCCGCCCCGAGCCGCTGTTAGCGTCTCAGCCCCGTGTCCGCTGTTTCGGGCCTTCAGTTCGTAGCGCAGAAGCGTGTCCTCCGCCCATCCTCCCTCCCCTTCCCGCAGCGGTGACACTCCCATCGCGACCCTTCTCCCCTGTCATCCTCCACCCCCTTCTGTCATCCTCAACTCCCTTCCGTCATCCTGAACGCAGTGAAGGATCCCGCCTTTCGTTGCTTGGGTAGCGTGTGGCTAGGCCCGAAGGGCCGCCACCCCGGCACGTGAGCGCGTAGGGGCTGCCGAAGCCGCGGTCGCTGTTTCCCATTGCTCGTTGGGCAGGAGCTTGCTTGTCCTGCGAAGCCTTGGCGAAGCAGGGCCTCCTGTCCCTGACCGTACGTGGGGCCTACCTCCCAGCGCGTAGGGCTGGAGCGTGTCTCCTGCCCCCGGAGGCTTGCCATCACGGGAACAATCGGTAAACAGACCGGCGCGCACTCTCTCGCCACTCTGCCCCCGGCCGCTCTGCCCGCGGGCCGGCCCCCCACAGCCCCGCCTCGGGATGTCACCATGACCGGGCAGACTCTTGGACAGACTTCTTGGTGAGCGCAGGAGAGGGCATACTCCCCTCGAACCAGAATGTCGAGGGAGCAGAATGCCTGGCCGCTCAGAGCGCATTCCCAAGGATGCCCTGGAAGCGAGGGCCTCGTCCCGCGCACGGCGCGGGCAGACACGGCGGCCAGAACGCGCCCAGAACCAGCGCGGTCGTGTCTTTGATCGGCGCTTGGCCGTCGTTGCTGCCGGGGTCACCGTCGCGCTCCTGGCGATCGCCCGGTACTGCATCGACCCGATAGGGCCCGTCGCCTGGAGCTGGCCGCTCCTGATGCTCTGCGTGCTCGCTGCCGCTGCCGCCGGGAGAGGGCTGCTGGGGCACGAGAGCGCGGCCGAGGAGGAGGGGCATCCTTCCAGGCGCTTCAGAGCAGCGATCTGGTTGGTCCTGTTAGGCGCCGCGACGGTGCCTAATCTACATGGCTTAGGCGTTGGTTTCCTGGCGGAGGACCTCGGTCTGCTCCGCGCCGCGCGCTTGGCGGCCGATCCGCTGGACATTGCTCGGTTCTTGCCCCTCAAGATTTTCTACCGTCCCGTGAGCCTATTCGTGTGGTGGCTCGGGCTGCACCTCTGGGACGCGTCTCCCCTCGGGTACCACCTCTTGAGCGTGTTGCTGCACGCCGGCAACACGGCACTGCTCTACCTGTTGGCACGTCGCTACGTGGGCAGCTTGGTTGGCGGGGCAATGGCCGCCCTCTTGTTCGCCGTCCATCCCATTCATGTGGAGGCAACAACGTGGCTGGCCGCCCAGCCCGACCTGCTCTGCACGGCCTTCGCCCTTTCCTCCATGTGGCTCTTGGAGCACTACATAAGCACTCGGGGTCGGGGGAAGCATCTCGCTTTGGCCGGGGCCCTTATTGCGTTCCTCTTCGCCCTCTGGAGCAAGGAGACCGCCGCCGCCGTACTGCCCGTCGCCTTCGTGCGGCTCGTCATCATTCACGATGACCGGCGCTGGACGCGCGCTATCGGAGTCAGTGCTGCATACGCACTGACGATGGGCATCTACCTGGGCGTCCGCTTCCTTGTGCTGGGGCAGCACTGGCTCGGTGGCTACGGCATCCGACTGGCTTTCTGGGACGCCGTGCTGTCCCCCACGCCTTGGCTGCTGACCGGCCAGCTCCTCCTCCCGGTACATGTCAATATGTTCAGGCCCCTGCTGCCTCCCTACCTCTGGCTGGCGGCCCTTGCCTTGATGGGTGCCGGACTCCTGTGGTGGATGCGGAGCCTTGTGCTCGTGTCATGGCAGCGGCTGATCCTCTACGCCACCTACCTCCTCGCGCCGATGGTTCCAGTCTCGACGGCGGGGCTCATCATAGGAGCAGACATGGCGAACAGCAGGTACGGGTACCTGCCAAGCATCGGGCTCGCGCTGCTATTCGGTGAGATCTGCGCGCGACAGCGCGGTGGCTGGCGTCGGGGCAGAGCTCTTGGCGTGGTGACGGTCTTCCTTGCGGCCGTCCTCTCGGTGTGGTACGTGATGCCCTATAGGGGAGCAGCTCGGCTGCGAGAGCATCTCCTGGCCGAAGGGGTTCGCGTTGTCGCAAGCCTGCCCGACTCCCCGCCGCCCTCGACCGTGTTCTTCAAGGGAGTGCCATTCTCTCACCTTGGCGCCGCTGTGTTCGCCAAGTGGTGCTACGCGGGCCACCTTTCCGCTCTCTTGGATGGACAGATCTCCGTCGAAGACGTCGAATCCACCGCCGCCGCGTGGAACGCGATGTCCGCGTCGGATCTGCTCCCGGGCGAATATCTCGTGTCCTGGAATGCCGAGTCCCAAACCATGGTGATAGAGCGCGCCGGAGCCCAGCCCGTTTCTGGGCCTGTGGCGGGGAGTCCGCCGTGAAGCGCCGCGCACTGCATCTCGCTCTGATAGCGTCCCTGCTCGGGGCGCTCTGTGTGTGGGCAGTTGTGCTGAGCATGGGTCCGCGGGTGAGGGCGCGCAAAGCGTCAAATCGCCTCGTCGAGAGGGCGCAGGAGTTGGCGGGGAAGGGAAACAGGTGGGCATCCCGCCAACTTGTCGACCAAGCACTCGCTCTGGATCAAAGCAACCCAAGGGCGCGCCGCGAACTCGCAATGCACCTGATAGCGAAAGGACACCGGCAGCCAGCGCTTGAGGAGCTGAGGCGGGTTGCAGCAGACCAACCAACCGACTCAGGCGCTGCGCGGGAGTTGGCAGGCCTGCTCAGCGTGATGGGTGATGGAGAAGGTGCAATTCACTGGTTGCGTGAGGCTGTGAAGCGGGAACCGAAGAATGCACTCGCCTACGTCGACCTCGCCCGCTGCCTCATGCAGGCAGGGGAGGTCGCGGATGGGCTCCGCGCAGCGGAGGAGGCAGTTCTGCTGTCCCCCCGGTTGCACCCTGCTCAGTTGGTTCTTGGATGGGCTCGCTGGCGGTCCGGCGATCTCGCCGGCGCGCGAGCAGCGCTCGATGAAGCACTGCGATTGCGACGCAGCGACGTGGCCGCGCTCCTCGCCGCAGCGGCTGTGTCGAGCGAACTCGGATTGGGGGATTCCGCCCTTGGGTACGCGCGCCGCGCGGTCGCGGCCGATCCTCAGGGCGCCCGCACCTGGCTCGTCCTGGCGAGGGTCCTCGCCGCGACAGGTCGAACCGCTGAGGCCCATGAGGCGCTCTCCCGCGCCCGGTCCCTCGACTCAACCGATCCGCTGCTTCGCGGCTCGACCGGCGTGAACGGAGGTCGACAGCACATTGAGCCTCCTGATGACCAGGAGACAAGGTATGACCTCCCCCGTAACTGAGGCCGGCTGTACTGGTCATTCCACCCTGAGCTCGCACGCGACTCCTGCCGCGAGCGCATCTCATCCTGTGTCGGTGCCGTGCTTCTCCCACATGAAACGGTTGCTCGGATCGCGTCGGCTGGATGAACCGCCACGACATCGTCCACGGCTGCGACCCCATCACCTACCGCCCCACCCTCACCGTCTCCCGCGACCAGATGGCCGTCTTCATCTCCCGCGCCTTTCAGTTGCTGTAGGGCGGGGACATCGATCCCCGCCGGCCGCTGCCGCGCGCCACACCAAGCTATCGCCCAACTCTTGTGCGAGCGGACGTCTGCTGTAGATGTTTGGGTGGGGCAGGACCTTGCCTCCTGCCCCTAACCATGTCGGAATGTCCGCACGATGCCCAAACATGTCCAAAATGTCCGAGATGGCCAAATGGACATATTTCGGCCAACGGACGGACAACGGACATGTTTGGCCATATCGCGGACATTTTCTAAGCCCCCCTCACATGCCCTCAGAGCCAACGGACATGCCCGGACAATCATCGAATGGCCACGAATTGACCATCGTCCCACTCCTATAAGAGTGCATCGACGCTCCCGTAAGAGTGCAATCGCCCTCCCCTCGCCGACCCAACTTGGGGCCGCCGCGCCCTGCCCGACCTCTGACTTTCCACCCCCCGGCCTCCTCCACTCTGCTTGTCGCATCGGCCCCCCTTAGTGTATAATCCCACCCATCCGAGGTCACCCGTGATGACTAATGTGGCGATCATCGGCGCCACTGGCTACGGCGGTGTCGAACTGATCCGGCTGCTCCAAACGCATCCCAGCGTCCGCCTGTCTTTTCTCTCCTCTGAGACCTATGCGGGCCAGCGGGTCTGCGATGTATACCCACACCTCGCTGCCTCGGAGACCGTCCTCCAGAAGCTCGACCCGGCGGCCGTCGCCGAGTGCGATTTCGCCCTGCTGGCCGTTCCCGCTGGCACCTCCATGGACGTCGTCCCGCAGCTATTGGAAGCCGGCACCCGCGTAGTCGACGTCAGCCCCGACTTCCGCCTGCGGGACGCCAGCCTCTATCCTCGCTGGTACAACCTGGACCACAAGTGCCCCGAGCTTCTCGAGCAGGCCGTCTTCGGCGTGCCCGAGTTGCACCGCGAGCCCATCAAGTCCGCTCGCCTCGTCGCCGCGCCGGGCTGTTACACCACCGGCGCGCTGCTGGCGCTCGCTCCTCTCCTCGCCGACAAGCTCATCGACCCATCAGATATCATCGTGGACGGCAAGTCCGGCCTCTCCGGCGTCGGCCGCACCGCGCTTCAGCTTCCCTATCACTATCCCGAGGCCAATGAGGACGCGGCCGCCTACGCCGTCACCGGCCATCGCCACGCCCCCGAAATGCTGCAGGAGCTGCGGCTCCTCACCGAGTCGAAGGTGGGGATCACTTTCACTCCTCACCTCGTCCCCATGACGCGGGGTATCCTGCTGACGATGTACGTGAAGCCCCTCGCGGATGTCGGGGCCGGGGATCTCCGCGCGGCCCTCCAGCGCCGCTACGCCGATGAACCATTCGTCCGCGTGCTGCCCGACGACCAATGGCCCCACACGAAGTGGGCCGCGGGCACCAACCTGTGCTTCCTCGCGGCGGGAGCTGACCAAGCCTCCGGCCGCGCGGTTGTGGTCTCCGCCGTGGATAATCTCGGCAAGGGAATGGCCGGGCAGATGGTCCAGTGCCTCAACCTCATGCTTGGCGTGGACGAAACATCCGCCCTCCATGCTCAGGCCGTCCATCCATAGCGGCCGCATCTTTCGCGCGCCGCCCGGGCAGCTCAGAAGGAGCTATCTGTTGCCGAAGTCAAAGCGCCGTCACATACTTCGCGAGGTCCCGGGAGGGATCACCGCCCCCTGTGGGTTCGAGGCCAGCGGCGTCCGCTGTGGCATCAAACGCCGCGGGCTCGACCTCGCGCTCATCTACAGCGTCGCGCCGGCGGCGGCCGCTGGTGTCTTCACCACCAATCGCTTCCAGGCCGCTCCCCTCCTCGTGACCAAGGATCGCGGCGGCCGGGAGCAGGTTCACGGCGTCATCATCAACAGCGGCAACGCGAATGCCTGCACCGGCGCTGGGGGATACCGCGACGCAGTGCAGATGGCCGATCTGACTGCAGATGCCCTGGGCGTCCCGAAGCATTCGGTCCTCGTCTGCTCCACCGGCGTGATCGGTCAACCACTGCCAATGGGCAAAGTCGGCTCCGGCATCAAGAATGCCGTCGCCGCACTCGGCCGGGAGGCCGGCGGCAATGCCGCACAGGCCATCTTGACCACCGACACTCGTCCCAAGTCGATCGCCGTCGAGTTCGAGCTCGACGGCCGGCCCGTGCGCGTCGGCGGCATGGCGAAGGGCGCCGGGATGATTGCTCCCAACATGGCCACCCTCCTGGCCTTCATCGCCACAGATGCCAGTCTCTCCCCCGGCCTTCTTCATTCTCGCCTCGTTTCCGCGGTGGCACACTCTTTCCACTGCATCACGGTTGACGGGGACACCAGCACCAACGATACCGTCCTGCTCCTCGCCAACCGCCAGGCCGAGGCCGCCAGGATCACTCCTCAACACGGCCTCGAGCGGTTTCAAGAAGCCCTCGACTATGTGACCGATCATCTCGCCCGCGATATTATCCGCGACGCCGAGGGAGCCGCCCGAATGATCGAAATCCGCGTCTGCGGGGCCACCTCCAAGAGTGATGCTCACCAGATCGCCCGGACGATCGCTGACTCTCCCCTCGTCAAGACCGCGATCGCCGGCGGCGACCCGAACTGGGGGCGCGTGCTGGCCGCCGCCGGCCGCGCCGGCGTGCCGTTTCGTCCCGAGCTGGTGGCGCTTCAACTCGGCAACGTGCAGGTTGTCCGCGAGGGCGCTCTGCACCGCCACCGCGCCAGCGCCGCCCGGGCCGCCGTTGCCGCGTCGCAGGTCCAGATCACATTGGATCTCAACGCTGGGGAGCACGAGGCCGTCACGTGGACCTGCGACCTAACCGAGGAATATGTCCGCATCAACTCCCAATATCACACGTAGCCCCCGGATGGGCCGGCGCGATTCGTGCTCTGCGCTGCTGCCCGCGTGGAGGCGAGTGCCGGCCCGCACCGATGCCTGGCACGGAGGCCGCAATGGAGGAATCGAAGAACCAACCTGACATGGAAGGCTTGCGCCACCGCGCCGCGGTCCTGATCGAGGCCCTTCCCTACCTGCGGCAGTTTCGGGGCCACACCGTGGTCGTCAAGTACGGTGGCGCGGCCATGCTCGATGCTGGCCTCCGCACCGACGTCCTCAAGGACATAGTCCTGCTCGACCACGTCGGCCTGCATCCCGTGGTCGTTCACGGGGGAGGCCCCGAGATCAGCGAGATGATGCGCCGGCTGGGCAAGGAGCCCGAGTTCGTCGATGGACAGCGGGTCAGCGACGCGGAGACGGTCGAGATCGCCCAGATGGTGCTCACCGGCAAGACCAACCCCGACCTGGTGGCCGCCATCCACCAGCAGGGGGGCCGCGCGATAGGACTCAGCGGCAAGGACGGGGCCATGGTCGTCGCCCGCAAGCATGGCACCGCTCCCGACCTCGGCAACGTCGGCGAGGTGGCCGAGGTAGACCCCAGCCTCGTCCGGGGACTCATCTCTCAGGGATTCATCCCGGTGATCGCTCCCATCGCGGCCGGCCCCGACGGCGAGACCTTCAACATCAATGCCGATCACTTCGCCGGGCGGATCGCCGGGCCGCTTCAGGCCAGCAAGCTTGTCCTGCTCACCGATGTGCGCGGCGTCTTCAAGGACCGCTCCGATCCCGACTCCCTCATCTCCGAACTGGACGCCGGGCGCGCCCACAAGATGATCGCCGAAGGAGGCATCGAAGCCGGCATGATCCCCAAGGTCCAGGCCTGTCTCGACGCGCTCGATGGAGGTGTCCGCCGCTGCCACATCGTAGACGGCCGGCTGCCTCACGCGCTCCTGATGGAGCTGTTCACCGACGTTGGCATCGGCACGATGGTATCACCCGAATAGCGGGCAGGGAATAGGAAATGCCGCTCTACGAGTACCGCTGTAAGAAATGCAAGCGCCGGTTCAGCCTGCTCGTCGGCGTCACGGCCGAGAAGACGAAGCTCGCCTGTCCCCGCTGCGGCTCGACCCAGGCGACCAAGCTGATCTCCCGTATCGCCCCGATCGTCCGGGGGGAGGGCTTCGACGATTTCGATGGCTCGGACTTCGATGGCGGAGATGAAGAGCTCGGCGACTTCGATGATGATTACGACGATGACTTCGAGGACTAAGTAGGAGGCCCACATTGAACCTCGATGAAGCCAGGGAGCTCGAACGCGCCCACCTTCTGAACCTCTACCCTCCCATCCGCATGCCGATGGTGATGGTGCGGGGCCAGGGCGCTCGCCTCTGGGACGCCGACGGAAAGGAGTACCTCGACTTCGTCAGCGGCGGCCGCGCCGTGACCGGCCTCGGCCATTGCCACCCCAAGGTGAGCTCGGCCATTCGCGAGCAGGCCGGCAAGCTCCTGCACGTGTCCAACGACTTCTACACTGAGCCGCAGCTCCGCCTCGCCCAGCGCCTCTCCGGGCTTTTCGGCGGACGTTGCTTCTTCTGCAACAGCGGAGCCGAGGCCGTCGAAGCCGCCATCAAGCTCGCTCGCAAACACGGCTACAAGACAGGCGGCCCCGGGAAACCCGAGATCGTCAGCGCCCTCGACTCCTTCCACGGACGCACCTTCGGCGCGCTTGCCGCAACAGGCCAGCCCAAGTATCATGAGGGGTTTCAGCCTCTTCCTGCCGGCTTCATACACATCCCCTTCAACGATGTCAAAGCGCTGCGACGCGCCGTCACTCCCAGCACCTGCGCCGTCCTCCTCGAGCCCATCCTCGGAGAGAGCGGCATCTATCCCGCTACCTCCGAGTTCCTGACCGCTGCCCGCGAGCTCTGTAGCGCCAACGGCGCCGCCCTTATCTTCGACGAGGTGCAAACGGGAATGGGCCGCACCGGCAAGATGTTCGCCTACCAGCACTACGACATCGAGCCGGACATCATAACGCTGGCAAAGGGCCTGGGAGGCGGGGTCCCCATTGGCGCTATGCTCGCCCGCGAACCTGTTGCCAGCGCCTTCGAGCCGGGGGACCATGCCTCCACCTTCGGCGGCAGCGCTCTTCCGGCGGCGGCCGCTCTCGCAGTGCTGGACGCTATCGAGGAGGAAAATCTCCTCGAGAACGCCTCCTGCATTGGCGAACGACTGGCGCAGGGACTCCGCAGTATCCAGGAGAAGACCCCGCTGGTGACAGAGATCAGGGCGCGGGGCCTCATGATCGCGGTGGACCTGAGGGCCCCCGTTGCCGGCCGCGTCAAAGAAGAATGCACCG
>JAUVSA010000020.1 GCA_030597345.1 Bacillota bacterium | reverse complement strand
TGATGTCTCCTTGCATCACCTCGGCGCCGGGCACCTCGGCGGACGTGCGCGCAAGCACCCGCACGTCCTCGTTCGCCTGCACCAGGCGGGCGACGAGATGGCGACCTATGAATCCTGTGCCTCCGGTGACAAGAATCATCGCGGCAAGCTCGACCGATGCTCCTCTGCGTTGCGGCTTCCGACTGGTAGTATTCCGCACATGCCCGATGTTGTCCAGTCGCGTCGCTCACTGCCGTACGGAGCTCGACGGCGAGCTGACGATGATGAGTCTCGGCGCGCATGACATCCTGCGCAGGGCGAACAGCAACGAAGCCCTGCCGTGGTGCAGCCGCCAGACAGGGGCCGGGAGCGCAGGAGAAGAGCGTGATAGTAGTGAAGTGAAACTGCGAGTTGCCGCAGCGTCGCAGGCTGTCGTAGAGAGAGTGCTGGTGCGGTGAAGAAAGCGAGCATGCGCCGGAACAGAGGTCTGTGGGTGATGGCAGCGGCGGTGCTGGTCGGTGCATTGGCTGCTGCGATTCTTTGGGCGAAGCCCTGGGCCGATTCAGTGATGACGGCCGCGCTGATCGTCTCCACCGACGATGCCGGGCCGGTCAATGCGTATCAGACGCGAACGCTCTTCTCTGCCCATGGCAAGCGCCGTCCTGTTGCCGAGGCCGAGTTGGATCTGCGAGCCTGGTCCGATCAGCTCGTCCGCCTGGAGGTGCGCGGAGAAGTGAGCAAACGCGCGCTGGGCGGCGGGTCAACGGGTTATGTAGCCTGTGCGCTCGAGTTAGTCGAAGCGGGGGGCACGACCCCGCTGGAGTTCGTCGGGTGGCGACAGGGCGGCAAGATGGGCTTGCACGTCGGGCCCCTCGGCCCGCGATCATTCGAGGCCGGCGGCGACGGACGGATGCGATTCGCTTTTGCACCTAAGGGCACACTGTGGTACGTGCTGCGGGTGCCCGGCGGGGCCCGTCTCCGCCTGCGCATGAGACCGATCCTCGCCACCGACCTGCCTGGGCGGCTCGAGCCGTTCCTGCCTGCTCAGATAGGTGAGGCCGCCGGCATGGTGCGCCTGCCGAGGCGGCCGCCCGAGCGCGCACCGGATGTCTTCATCTATCTCATCGATGCGCTGCGAGCAGATCACGTGGGATGCTACGGGTACGAGCGCGACACCTCTCCGGCGATCGACGCGTTTGCGGCCCAGGCGACGGTGTACGAGCAGGCCCAGACACCCGTCACTTGGACCCGGCCCTCCGTGGCCACAATGCTGAGCGGGCTACATGCCAGCGTGCACGGCGCTATGCATGAGTCAGATGCACTGGCGGAATGGCCGGTGCTATTGCCAGAGATACTGCAGGAGGCCGGGTACGACACGTTCTGCATCAACACGAACGGCAACATAGTGGAGGCGCTGGGATTCGACCAGGGCTACGACGACTTCATCTTCCTCGACCAGGCAACGGCCGAATGGGTGAATATGATGGCCGGCAGGATACTGGCCAGGCACAATCCAGAGAGGCCTGTTTTCATGTACTTGCACACAGTGGAGCCGCACGCCCCGTATACTCCCCGGCCGGGGAGCTTCCGCCGGTTCGACCGGGGGCTGAGCGGCCGCTGCGACGGTTCGCTGGAATCGTGCGAAGAGGTCGGCATTCTCCGTCCCGAGCTATCGGATGAAGACATCGCGCATCTGCTCGACCTCTACGATGGGGAGGTCTTCGACGCCGACCGAGGGTTCGAGGATTTCCTCGAAATGCTCCGGCGCACCGGTCGCGACGAGAACGCGCTGATAATCCTCGTCTCCGACCATGGAGAATCCTTCGCGGAACATGACACGCTGCACCACGGCTGGAATCTGAATCAGGAGGACATGCGCGTAGTATTGGTGATGCGGTTTCCGGGAGGGCGATTCGCTGGCGTGCGAGTGGAGGAGCGAGTAAGCTTGGTGGATGTGTTGCCTACGGTGCTGGCAGAGGTGGGGGTGGTGCCAGAGCTGGAGTACTCACTGCCGGGCAGAGATCTGACGTTGGCAGCGCGACGGCCGGGCGCACTCTCGGCTCGCCGTATCTACGGGGAAGTGTCTCAGTTCGACAGCAATGACCTGGATCTCGCGGCAGTCATCGACGAAGACGGATACAAGCGGGTCGTCGACGTTTCGGTGCCGCCCCAGGAGACGGCCACCAGGAAGTCGATCGGGCTGTGGCACACAAGGACAGATCCAAAGGAGGCGGCAGATCTGTCTGAGAGTATGCCCGTCCGTGCGGCCTACGGCGAGCAGCTCATCGCCCGGTGGCTGCTCGCACAGAGCCGCTGGCGGGAACGGATATCGCCAGGGCCGCCGCCGCCGATCGAGATCAGCGACGAGCTTCGGGAGAAGCTGCGCGCCTTGGGCTATCTGCGGGGCGGACCACGCGGTACAGCTCCCGAGCCCCATGAGCGAGAGAGTGCTGGCCGTGATCGCTAGCGCACATGACCGACGTGGTCAAGTGAGAGAGGGCCGCGGCCGGCGTCGCGCTGCGGCCTGGATCAAGGTCTGACGATGAACGAGCGCAGCATACCACCTCCAGTGCTGGCGGCGGCGGGAGAGGGCCAAAGAGAACCGCATCGACTCGTCGATGACTGGCGATTCCAGATGGGCGCGATCATGCTGATCGCGCTGATCCCGCGCATTGTCTATCTCTTCGAGATTAGCAGTTGGCCTTTCTTCGAGCACCCGGTTCTGGACTCTCGCACGCAGTGGAAGTGGGCGACGATCCTGGTCAACACGTCGGGACTGGGGAACACGGAGGTGCTGGCGAAGGCGCCGCTGTACCCGTACTTCCTGGCCTCGATTCAGTGGTTTGCCAGCGGCGAATCGTGGGGGCTGCTCGCCGCGCGGCTGGCAGGCCTCACCATGGGCGCCGTGACCTGCGGTATGACGTACCTGCTCGGGCGGCGGGTATTTGGACAGGCGACGGGAGTTGTCGCTGGTGTGCTGTTGGCGCTGTACAGCCCGGCGGTCTTTCGAGAGGGGCAGCTGCTCGACACCGCGCTCGCTACGCTGCTGGGGGTCGGTTTCCTCCTTGCGCTGCTGGCGACGCTGGAGAACTCGAACGCAGGGAGATGGTTCGGAACAGGCTTGCTGCTGGGGCTGCTCGGCCTGGCGCGGCCGAATCTTCTTCTGCTCGGCCCGCTCGCGGCAGCGCTGCTCGTGGTCCGGCTCCTGAACGAGCGGAGAACCGACCAGATGGGAAGGATGCTCGGGGCTTTGGCCCTCGGGGTGATTCTGCCGATCATGCCCATTGCAGGGAGGAACTACCTCATCAGCGGCGGCCTGGTACCAATCTCGGGAACAGGCGGCATAAACCTATATACCGGCAACAACCCGGGATCAGACGGCTATTCTCCCATCCCCTCGGGGATTTCCTGGGAACGCACCTGGTACCAAGCATTGGCGGCGACCGGCCGATTCGGGTCCCGGCCGAGCGATGCCTATTGGCGATCGGAGGCACTGCGGTTCTGGCGTGAGGAGCCGGTACAGGCGCTGGCCCTGTTTGTGAAGAAGCTCTACCTCTACTTGAATGTGTACGAGATCCCCAACAACGTAAGCTACCATTGGGGACGAGCCCACGGCTCTGTGCTGCGCGTGCTCCCCCTCACGTTTGCCCTGATCGGCCCGCTGGGTCTGCTCGGGATCGCGCTTGCAGGATGGCGGGGTGCACGGTCTCGCGCGGCGCCGGTACTGACCCTGTTCGTAGCGACTCAGATGGTGGCGGTGGCGACTTTCTTCGTATGCGGGCGCTACCGGATGCCGTCGGTCCCGGTGCTGTGCGTGTTCGGCGGTTTCGCCTTGGTGGGGCTTGTGGGGATGGTTGGGCAGCGACGTTGGGCCGCGATTCTCTGGAGTGTGGCAGGACTGGCTGCCTTTGGACTGCTAGTCAACTCGGACGCGTACGGGGTGCGCCGTGCTCGCGGGGCGAACCGGGACTACTACTACCTGGGCCAATCCTATGTCATGTCCCGAGACAGCGAGCGGGCGAAGGAGGCATTCCGACAGGCTGCACAGCAGAATCCAGAGGACGCAGACGCGTATTGGCTGCTGGGCCAGATGGAGATGGCGACTGGAGACTCTGAAGCCGCCGCCCGAGCCATGGAGCGTTCTCTTGAAATCGCTCCTGACTTCACCGCCAGCGCGGCGATGCTGGCGGAACTCCATCTTCAGCAGGGCTGGCCGCTGGCGGAGCCCGAGAGACTCCTGCAGCGCGCGTTGGCAGCTCAACCGCGGCATGTACGGGGCCTCGCGATGCTGGCCCGGCTGCATGTGCGACAGGGGCGGCTGGAAGAAGCGCGCGTCGATCTCGAGCAGGCGGCTCGCGTGTTCGCGAACTGGAACAGAGCAGATACCAGATGGGCGGCAACGGCGGGAGAGCTGGTGCGGGCAGCCAGGGAGGCGGAAACGGCCGGGGTGGCGGTGCCGGCGGAAGTCTCGGCCGTACTGTATCGGTGATGAAGGAGAAGGTCGTACGGGAACTCCAGAAATGGCGTGGCGCCGGCGCTGTAGGTGTGGGTGCCAAGGGATGATTACGTGACAGAGAAAGCCGAGAGAGCGGTGAGGCAGAGAAGAGCAGTTGTGTTCATCCTGGCAGGAATGGTCCTGGGAGGCCTCGCGTGGATACTCTTGCCGCCAGATCGCGGCCGGTTCCAGTACGCCGTGAGCGTGGTGGACCCGCGGCCGTGGCCCGATGCCAAGATGCCGGCAGGCATGGAGGAGATCCGAGTTGTCCGGCGACGATTCCTCCTTCCCCGCACGGTAGAGGTAGGCGCTGTGAAGGTGACGCGTCTTGCACGGCCGGAAGGAAGGGGAGGCTCTGCCCACGTGATGATGGCCGAAGGCCTCGCTGATCTCTTCACCCCGGCCGACTGTCAGGCCGGGAAGGCGGTAGCGGGCGAGTCCACGGCGCTGGCTGGGTCGGCGAGCGGGCTGAGCCGCGGGTTCACGCAGCTTGGGAGCCGCACGATTGAGATATCCGGGGTCCTGGAAGGCCTCGGGCCGCTGCTGGACGAGGCGCTCTGGATGGAATGGTCGCAATCACTGGCGACCGAGCTCGCAGGGGCCGGCTGGCGAGTGCGGGTTCGCTACCTGCTGTTGGCCGAAACGTGGGCGGAGCGGGAGCAGGTCCTCGCACAGCTGGAGGCCGAGCCCGGTCTTCTGCCGACACCAGAAGCAGAGATCATGAGTCCCGCGGAACCTCCGCCGCTGTCAGACGCACTGAGGCTGGTGCTGGCGTGCGTCATGGTAGCTGGCGGCGTGCTCCTGCTGGTCCGACAACTGCGAGGGATGTTCGGGCAGGCCGCAGCAGGCACACTCGGGCGCGAGTGAGGGACAAGTCGGGCGGTTGCGCGATATCAATCGCACAGCAGGGAGAGCACCATCAGGAAGGCAGCCCCGAGTAGCAGCGCGCCAGCGCAGGAGGCGCCGGCCTGTGCCATACCCCACTGAACAGGAACCCCACCCCACAGCCTCGAACTCTGCCCCCGGAGGTTTCCATCATGCACACTTGGCTGGCAAGTTCACTCATTCGCCACTATCCCAGCTCCCGACCGAGGAAGCGAAGCGCCCTCACACTCCACGCCGCGCGCGGCGAGACCGTATCCTTCCAGGTCGCCTTCCGCACCGACAATAGCGACCTGAAGGTCACCGCCACTTCGACTGCACCCGAACCCCTCACCGTCCAGGTCCGCCGTGTCGGCTACGTTCCCCTCCTCCACCACTCGACCATGACTGAGCCCGAGGAGCTCGACGGGTTCGGCCACCTCCCCGGGCTCGTCCCCGACCCTCTCTTCCCCGAAGGCACCATCCACGCCGGCCCCTTCGAGACCAATGCCTTCTGGATCACCGTCCGCGTCCCCGCCGACGCGAAGCCCGGCCGCTACCCAGTAACCCTTAGCCTCAAGGCCGAACACGTCGAACCCGCCGAACTGACCGCGTCGCTCCGGGTCCATCGTGCCGTCCTTCCCCCGCGCCGCGACTTCCCCGTCACCCACTGGTTCTATGCCGACGCCCTCTGCGACTGGTACCACACCGACCTTTGGAAGGACTCCTTCTGGCCGATCCTCGACGCCTACCTCGCCGACCTCGTGAGCCACGGTCAGGACACCATCCTCGTCCCCCTCTTCACCCCACCCACCGATGGCGTGAAGCGGCCCACCCAGCTTCTCCGCGTCGGCCGCGATGGCGATCGATACTCCTTCGACTGGACACTCGTGCGCCGCTGGATCAAGGCCGCCAACGCGCAGGGCCTGACCTACTTCGAATGGCCCCACCTCTTCACCCAGTGGGGAGTCCACCACGCGGTGCGCATCTACGAGGGACACGGCGCGGACGGCAAGCTGCTCTGGCCGCCCGAGACCGCCGCCACCGGCAGCGCCTACCGCGGCTTCCTCGCCCAGTTCCTCCCCGAGTTCGAGCGCTTCCTCCGCGCCGAGGGGATCCTGGACCGCAGCTTCTTCCACGTCTCCGACGAGCCCCACGGCGACGAGCACCTGGCCAACTACCGCGCGGCGCGTGCCCTGCTTCGGGAGCTCGCCCCCTGGATGAAGGTGATGGACGCGCTCTCCGACATCCGCCTGGCCCGGGAAGGCCTCGCAGACATCCCGATTCCCCAGATAGACGTCGCGCAAGACTTCATCCGGGAGGGATTCTCCCCCTGGACTTACTTCGCTTGCTACCCCCGCGGGCGCTTCCTCAACCGCCAGCTCGACACCCCGCTGATCAAGGTCCGCATGACCGGCTGGCTGTTCTACAGGACCCAGGTCCGCGGCTTCCTGCATTGGGGCTACAACTACTGGTACAAATCTCAGACTACCGAGCTCATCGACCCCTACCAGATCACCGACTCACTCGCCTGGCCCAACTGGGCCCCCGGCGATGCCTGCATGGTCTATCCCGGCGACGCCGGACCGGTGGATTCCCTCCGCTGGGAGATCTTCGCCGAAAGCCTCCAGGACTACGCTCTTCTCCAGGCCGTCGGGGTTGCCGCTGCCGATCCGATGTTGTCCGATATCCATGACTATGCCGACTTCCCACGCCGCGAGGCGTGGATTGCGCAGCGCCGCCGCGAGCTGCTGAGGAGGCTGTCCCGGGGCCGCTGAGAATCGGGCCGGCCCTCGGCCTCCGAGGGGCACGCTGCTGCGCTCCAGAGCCAAGACAGAGATCGTCCTCTCAGGCAGCAGTGCGAGAAGTGACACGCACCTGCTCCCCCAGCTTGACGAAGTGGACGCCAACGCATATAATGGCGCACGCTTTCGTGCGCGACATCGGACACGCGGTGGCGTCCATGTCCGAACAAGCGCCAGGGTCGGTTCGCCTTGCTTCGTTCTTCCGACAGGGCGGCCAGACACGAGTGTCAATGCCAGACAATCCTGACGACGAGAAGGAACTTCTGGAGCCCATCGAGCCATCCGAGCTGTTGAAGAGCCTCGAGTTGACGACGGGCAAGGCAGCCGATTTCTGCGGCGTCTCCCGACGGCAGCTTTGCTACTGGACTGACACCGGCATCATCTCCGCCATCGAAAATGATGACGACAGCGACAAGGACGACGCCGCTCGCCGCACCTACGACTTCGGCGCGCTCCACAAGGTTCTCCTCATCAAGCGCGCCCTCGAGGATTCCGCCGGACTCCGGCGCGCGGCCCGCGCGGTGGACCAGTACCTAAGTCAGCGGGGCCGTGCCGCGGCAGAGCTCGCCGACTCCATCGAGCAGAAGCGGGAAGACTTCCTGACCGAGCAGGCCGACAACCTCGAAGCCGTCGCCAGCCAGATCCAACAGCTCACCCCTCAGCTTCGAGATCACGATCAACTCCTGGAGTTCTACCACGCTCTGGACTGGCTCGTCGAGGTGGCCGAGCGAGTGCAGGCCGGCGAAGTGCTGCTGGAAGAGGACGCCCAGGCCTGTCCCCGTCTCGCCGTCCTGATCGACCAAGCGGGGGCCAAGCTCGAAAGCGCCCCGCCGGACGCCTGACCAAGCGCCCCGCCGGGCGCCTCACCAATCGCCCCTGCGGGCGCCTCACCAAGCGCCCCTCCAGGCGCCTCACCAATCGCCCCTCCGGGCGCCTCACCAATCGCCCCTCCGGGCGCCTCACCAATAGCCCCTCCGGGCCCGCAGCCATGAGCGAAATCCGGCAACTGGTGCAAGGCCGATGCTGAGCATCGGCATCGTCGGGCTGCCCAACGTGGGCAAGTCAACCGTCTTCAATGCCCTCTCCAAAGCCGGCGCCAAAGTCTCCAGCTACGCCTTCTGCACCATTGAGCCCAATCGCGCCCGCGTCTCCGTACCTGACCCACGCCTGGCGCGCGTGGCCGAGGTCTTCGAACAGGACCGTGCCGTTCCCGCTGCTATCGAGTTCATCGACATCGCCGGGCTCGTGAAGGGTGCCAGCACGGGCGAGGGATTGGGCAACCAATTCCTCGCGGAAATCCGAGAAGTCGACGCCATCCTGCACGTGGTTCGCTGCTTTGCCGACTCGCAAGTGCCTCATGTCGAGGGGACTCTCGACCCCGCGCGCGACGTCGACATTGTGGAGCTTGAACTCATCCTCGCCGATCTCGAAACCGTTCGCCGCCGGCAACAGAAGATTGCCTCCTCTGTGAAAGCGCGTGCCCAGGAGGCGCAGCGAGAGTCGGAGGCGCTGGCTCGTCTCTCGCAGCACCTCGACGCGGGCCACCCTGCCCGCACCGTCCCCGACCGCCAGCAGATCCTCGCCACCGCGGAGATCCGCCTCCTGACCGACAAGCCGGAGGTCTACCTGGCGAACGCAGACGAGGAAGATGCCCCCGCCGCCGAGGCCGTGGCGAAGCTGGCTCGGGGCGTGAGCGGTCAAGTGGTCCCTCTCACGGGCAAGCTCGAGTCCGACCTGGCCGAGCTGGACGACGAGGAGCGCCCTGCCTTCGCGGCCGAGATGGGCATCTCCTCCTCCTGCCTGGAGCGCGTTATCCGCGCCTGCTATGAAGCGCTCGGTCTGCTGACTTTCTTCACCGGGGTCGGCGCGGAGGCGCGTGCCTGGGCCGTTCCCACAGGTACTCCCGTCGCCGCCGCCGCCGGTCGTATCCATACCGACATGGAGCGCGGCTTCATCCGAGCCGAGGTGATCGGTTTCGACGACCTTGACCGACTCGGCTCCTGGCAGGAGGCCCATCGCACCGGCCATGTCCGCACCGAGGGCCGCGATTACCCGCTGCAAGAGGGAGATGTAATCCTGGTTCGCTTTAATGTCTAGCTGGCAGGCTCCTTGACCCCCGGTCAGCTCGGGCGCGGGTTGACAAGGCAAACACCGCTGGTATAGAATACTCCTGTCCCTAGTGCGTGAGCGACAGCACAGGAATGTGGGGAGCGTTGATGGCGGCCGCACCCGGCGCGCCGGTCTTGGAGGCGGCGGTTACAGTGGCCGACTCCGGGGCCCTGATCTAGCTGCCCAGAGGATGAGGTTAGTCTCGCTCATGTCTCGGCGATCGCCGTTGCCTCTGTCTGCGACGCCGGCGGTTGCTGCCGCGTCGAGGACGGACGGAGCAGCGACTTCTGTGGGCCGCAGGCCGAGGCGAGTTGTCGGTTAGGCCAGCCGAGCCGGACGGTCGAGTCGAAACGCTGACAGCGTAAGACCGGCCATACCTTCGACCACGAGTCGCGCGAGTCGCATGAAAAAGAGTGAGGACCGACAGCTCGAGCTGACGGAACACCGAGTAGGAGCGCTCGCGCGGCCTGCCGCGCCGGTGACGCCAGGGGCATCTGCGCCCGAGGGATCATGAATGCCTGAGCTACGGCGTGACCCCGTTACCGGCGAGTGGGTAGTGGTTGCCAGCGAACGCTCCAGGCGCCCGAGCGACTTCGCCGGGCACTCTCCGGGCCACCACTCGGACGAAGGGGAGACTTGCCCTTTCTGCCCGGGCAACGAGTCCCTGACCCCTCCTGAGATCATGGCCTTCCGACAGCCGGGAAGCCAGCGCAACGGTCCCGGCTGGTGGATCCGGGTTGTCCCCAACAAGTTCCCCGCCCTCGCCATCGAGGGCGACCTCAACAAGGCCGGGTTCGGCATGTACGACTGGATGAACGGCGTCGGCGCCCACGAGATCATCATCGAGACTCCCGAGCACGACAAGCAACTTCCGTTCCTCGATACTCGCCAGGTCGAGGACGTCTTGTGGGGTTACCGCGCTCGCTATCTCGACCTGAAGAAGGACCCCCGCCTCAAGCACATCCTCATCTTCCGCAACTACGGCCGCGTGGCGGGGGCTTCGCTCGCCCATCCGCACTCCCAGCTAGTGGCCACTCCCGTGGTCCCCGGCCAGGTGGCCGCCGAGCTGGAGGGCGCGCGTCGCTACCGAGAGTACCGCGACCGCTGTGTCTACTGCGACATACTCCGCCAGGAGGCAGATGAGGGAGTACGCCTCGTTTCTCAGAACGACCACTTCGTCGCTCTCGAACCCTATGCCGCCAAGTACCCCTTCGAGACCTGGCTGCTGCCCAAACGGCACGGCGCTTCCTTTGCTGCCATCTCCGCCGAAGAGCAGACTGCCTTTGCCGCCATGCTCGGAGAAGTCCTGCAGCGACTCCACTTCTGTCTCGACGATCCCCCCTACAACTACAACATCCACACCGCACCGTGCGGCGACGACGAGAAAGACGATTTCCATTGGCATTTGCAGATCTTTCCCCGCCTGACGATTGCCGCCGGGTTCGAAATGGGTACTGGTATCTACATCAACATCACTCCCCCGGAAGTGGCCGCCGAGTGCCTCCGGGAGATCGACCTCCAGGCGGCAGCGCCGGTACGGGAAGAGACCACCGTCGGCTCAGAGAATCCCGGCGAGCAGGCACCAACCTCCCATCCTTGAGGATAGTGGTTTGACAGAACAGACAACTTCGGGCCGACAAGACGACGAGATCCGCGCCGAACTCGATCGTCTGCGGGCGCAGATCGCAGAACTCCAAGAGGTAAGACGACAGCTCGAGGCGGAGCTCCAAGATACCTCCTCCAGCGCCACCGCACCCATCACCACCTCGGCCGAGCTGGAGGCAACCCTCCGGTGGTTCCTGCGCCGCGTGGGCATGATCCTGCAGGCCGAGAAGGCCGCTCTCATGCTCTATGAGCCCGAAACGGGGGGGCTGGTCGCACAGTGGCCGGCGCTCGGGCTCACCGAGGAAGAGGTCGGTATCTTTCGCGTTCGTGCCACCCAAGGCATTTCCGGCCAGGTATTTCGTGAGAGCCGCCCCATCATCACCGACGACGCCACCAGTGACCCCCGCACGGTGAAGGAGAACGTCGCGCTGCTCAATGTCCGCAACGTCCTTACGGTCCCCCTGGTCATAGAGCGCAAGGACGCAGAGGGCATGGTCGTCGAGAAGAACAACATCGGCGTCTTCCACGTCTTCAACAAACGCAACAACGGTCGCTTCGCGGAAGAGGACATCACTCTCATCACCGCTCTCGCCAAGAGTGCCGCCTCCGTCATCTCCAGCGCCAAGCTCTACATCGCTGTCTCCGACGAGAAGCGAGAGCTGGAGCGCACGCTTCAGGGCATGCTCGCGGGCGTCCTCGTTGTCGGCGCCGATAGCCGGGTGCGCCTCATGAACTCCGCCGCCAGGCACATATTCGGCATCTCTGCCGACGACGGCACCGGCAAGCCCCTCTCGCAGGTGATTGAGGACGAGGCGGTTCACGAGCTCATCCGCTCCTGCCTCAGCGGGAGCTCGGAGGCGACCGCAGAGCTCTCCGTCTTCTCTCCCGAGGAACGGATCTACCAGGTACAGACCTCCTGCCTCACGGGCGACAACGGCGATGTCGCCGGGGTGATCGCCACCTTCAACGACATCACCGAACTTCGCAGCGTCGAGCGTATGAAGAGCGAGTTCGTCTCCACCGTCTCCCACGAGCTCCGCACTCCCCTCACCTCTATCAAGGGCTTCATTCGCACCCTCCTGGAAGACACCGATGGCTACTACGACCGCGACACTCAGCTGGAGTTCTATAACATCATCGACGCAGAGTGCGACCGTCTCGTCCGCCTCATCAGCGACCTGCTCAACCTCTCCCGCATCGAGTCCGGACGCGCCCTCGACCTCGTCCTGAGTGAGTTCGATCTCGCGCAAGTCATCAACCAGGTCGTGGAGAGCCAGCGCTCCTACACTCACAGGCACGAGTTCGAGATCATTATCCAGGACGATCTGTCAAACGTCACCGCCGACCGCGACAAGATGGACCAGATCCTCACCAATCTTCTGTCCAACGCCATCAAGTACAGCCCCGACGGCGGCAAGATCACCGTCCACGCTCGGGATGTCGGTGACAACATAGCCGTCAGTATCAGCGACGAGGGTATCGGCGTAGCGGAGGAACAGATCAGTCGGCTCTTCACTCGTTTCCACCGGGTCGACTCTCGCGACTCGCGCAAGCAGTATGGCACGGGAATAGGGCTCCATCTCGTCAAGCACTTGGTGGAAGCGCACAAGGGCGAAGTGTCCGTCGAGAGCAAACTCGGTGTCGGATCCACCTTCACGTTCGTGCTTCCCAGGGGCCTCTCCCGGGACGATCTGTCCGGCCAGTCAGCTGCTGGCGAGCCGGCTGCCGCTGAGTCCAACCCGGGCGAGTCACCTCCAGCCGGGTCCTCCTGAGCGCCCCGCGCGCTTCCGGACGCGCTGGACTCTTCAGGTCCCCGGCACGGAGACTCTGCTTTCGGCCCGAGTCGCGAATCTCATCAGGAGGCCTTATGCGAGTCGCCATCGGCTCAGATCATGTGGGCTATCAGCTCAAGGAACACTTGCGCGACTGGCTCGCCGCGCGAGACACGGAAGTCAACGATGTCGGCCCTCACGCCCTGGATCCCGCCGACGACTACCCCGACTTCGCGGTCGCCGTGGGCGAAGCTGTCCGAACGGGCAGAGCGGACCTGGGCATCGTGATCTGCTCGACAGGCATCGGGAGCTGTATCGCCGCTAACAAGCTTCCCGGCGTGCGCGCCGCGCTCTGCCACGACACCTTCTCCGCCCGCCTGAGCCGACTTCACAACGACGCCAACGTCCTCTGCCTGGGTGCCAGTGTTGTCGCCGCCAGGTTGGCCGAAGAGATCCTCGCCGCCTGGCTGTCCGCCTCCTTCAGCGGCGAGGAACGACACCGCCGCCGAGTCGAGAAGATCTCCCGCTTAGAGCCCGTGGAGCAGGAGTGACCGGTGCGCGACCGGCCCAGTTGGGACCAGTACTTCCTCGAGATGGCCCGCGTCGTGGCCCGCCGCTCCACCTGCCTCCGGCGCCATGTCGGCGCTCTCCTCGTCCGCGACAAGCGAATCCTCACAACCGGCTACAATGGCGCACCTGCCCACCTTCCCCACTGCGAGGATGTTGGCTGCCTCCGGGATGAGCTCGGTATCCCTTCCGGCCAGCGCCAGGAGCTGTGCCGCGCCCTTCACGCCGAGCAGAACGCCATCATCCAAGCCGCCCTCCATGGTGTTACCACCCGCGGCTCAGTCCTCTACTGCACCACTCAGCCCTGTATCACCTGCGCCAAGATGCTCATCAACGCGGGCGTCGATCGCGTCGTCTACGAGGGCGACTACCCCGATCAGCTCTCCCTCGACATGCTCCGCCATGCAAACGTGCCACTGGTTCGTATCCCCCCCTCCGGCGAACCGGCGGACGAGCCGTGACCATGGCTCTCAACGACTCCGGCGCCATTCTCGTGGCCTACGGAGTGGGGGCCGCCGTCGCCTGCGGGGCTACCCCGCTGGCGCGGGCGCTGGCGACCCGCAGTGGCGCTCTCGATCGGCCCGACGCCAGGAAGACTCACCGGCGACCCCTTCCCACCTGGGGTGGAATTGCCATCATCCTCGGCTTCCTTGCTGCTGCTCTGGCCGCCGGCACCGTCCACCAGATGCCGGCCCGCGCCCTCGCCGGCATCTGCGGCGGCGCGCTCTTCATCTCCCTGGTCGGCCTGGTAGACGATCGCAGAGGAATCCCTGCCAAGACTAAGCTGGTGCTGCAAATCGTGTCCGTCGCTCCTCTCCTGCTGGCCGGTGTCAGCATCGAGATCATCTCTCATCCCTTCATACGCCACCACGCGGTCACTCTGCCAACCTGGCTCGCCGTCTCCGCCACCATCATCTGGGTGGTGGGCGTCACCAACGCCATAAACCTCATCGACGGCCTCGACGGCCTCGCCGCCGGGGTTGCCGCCATCGCCTGCGTTGCCCTCGCCTTCATCGCCCTCGCCTGGGGCCAGCTAGCCGTGGCCCTGCTCTGCGCCGGCCTCGCCGGCGCTGCCATCGGCTTCCTTCCCTGGAACTGGCACCCGGCCTCCGTCCTCATGGGAGATACCGGCGCCTACTTCCTCGGCTACGTCATCGCCGCGGTGACTATCCAGGGAGCTTTCAAGATGGCCGCCGCCATTGCCATCTTCGTCCCCCTGCTCGTCCTTGCCGTCCCTCTCCTGGACACCGCCCTATCCCCCGTCAGGCGGTACCTCACCGGCCGCTCTGCCTTCGCTGCTGACCGAGATCACTTGCACCACCGCCTCATCGCGCTCGGCATCTCCGAACCACGCGTCGTCCTGCTCACATACCTCGTCACCGCCCTCTGCGGCGGTGTCGCCATCTGGATATCCCTCACGTGACGGCCCTCCTGCAGCATCGTCCCGCGCTCCCTTCCGGGACCCCTCGTTCGTCATCGGGCCGAGCGGACGGTTGATACTCTCCCGCTCGAATGGTATTCAAGAGTAGAGCGCATTTCATAACCCTCACTCGCCTGGCTGTCCGTTAGAGACGCTGGCATGAAATGCGCCTGCTGGCGCCTGGCGGCTTGTGCTGCTGCTTCATAACCTCAGATGGCGGTTATGAAACAGCTTCTAAACATGTTCGCGATCAAGAATGAAGGGAGGCAAGTCCCTCCCGTAGGGCACAAGCTTGCTTGTGCCATGTTCTCTGGCAGGAGCAAGCTCCTGCCCTACGGAGTCTATGCCTTTTCTGATGTTC
>JAUVSA010000149.1 GCA_030597345.1 Bacillota bacterium | reverse complement strand
TCACCTCATACCTATCGGTTCAGAACCGGACCGTCTACCTGCTGATCGACGACCCCGAGGACAGCGGCGTCTTCTTGAGGGATTGTGAAGTGCTCCGCATACCAGAGGGCTTCCCGTCGCGCGCCCCCACGTATGCAGTTCGCCAGCCCGCGGTCGCGGGAGTGGCCGCGGGCAAGGAACTGGCATCCGCGAGGCCGTCCCTGGAGGAGGTGGCGCCCGTCCAGCCGCCGGCGCCGACCACGACGTGGACAGCTCCCGCACAGCGGAATGTGCTGCTCTCGTTCGACGTGCGGACGCGTCAGGAGGAAGAGGCGATCTACTACGAGAGTGGCACCCACCACTACGCCGACGGAAAGGCTGTCCAGCAAGAGGCGCGGCTCATCTACGCGTTCACGCTGCCACCGGAGATTGAGGCGGCGACGTGCGTTGTTGAGGCCTGCAACACGTTCGCGATCCTCGTGGCAGGCGACAATGGCGGCAGACCTGGCGAGTGGCACGAGGAGATCAACATCCTGAAGCTCGTTGGCCGCAAGGTCCGCGACATGGAGAACAGGCTTGAGTACACCATAGACCTCACCCCGTATCTTGAGGATAACCCCAAGAGAACTGTGTACGTTACCGTGCGCCCGGCGACATACCATGACGCTGGAGCCGTGGTCTTCCGCGTGGAGGTTGTCGAGCTAGACGAGACCGAGAAGACCGCCATAGAGAAGCGACAGCGCCGCCTCGACATCTTCGTCCAGGAGGACCGGAGCCGGTATCTGCTGCTGTTCGAGACGAACGGCGGGGAGGCCGAAGCCCCCTATCTCTACGGGGGAGAGGGACACGATCGGCATATAGGTCCTTACAGCCGGGGGCTCGAAGGACGCGAGTATGTCATATACCGGCTCCCTCTGCCGGAGAAGGCATTGGGGAGCCAGATCCGCGCGTTGGTGGACAACACCTTCATCGTGAGCATGGCCTACGAGGAGAACGGCCGGCCGGGTGACTTTCGCGAGGTGACCCGAGGGGGAGGCAAGATGGCGCTGGACATCACCTCGGACATAATGGCCGCAGGGACTGTCTACCTGAAGTTCGAGTACTCCAGGCCAGATGATCCGGGTGGGATCGTGATCAAGGAGATCAGTATTCGCCGCCCCTAGCGCGGACAGAAGTGGTTACGCCGCCCTGATACCTCGTGTCCGTGTTCACGTAAGCTCGAGACACTCGTTTCCGGGCGAGTGTTGGTATTGCTGACCTGAGAGACGAGAGCAGGGTGAGGACGCAGCGGCGAGTCCGCAGCCAGACGGAGAGGGGGTCCGCAACCGCAACTTCCTAGAGCAAAACGACCTGTCTCGAACCCTCGTCCGAACCAGAGAGCGTTCTGATCCAAGGCCAGTTTCCTCCACCACTCTCGCCAAACCCACTCCGCCGAAGTGGCTTCGGCTGCGAAGGCTGTAGGCTGTGGGTGGCAAGCCGGTTATCGTCTGTTTTTCGCGCGTGGGTGTGGGGACGGAATAGATAGCGGTGTCCCTGTTTTGGGTCGTCCCTGTTTTAGGTCTTCGGGCGCGGTGCGGAGTCGGCGCCCCAGGCTTTTTCGGCCCAGGCTTCGAGGGTGTCGAACTTCTCCTGCCAACTGGTATGCATCGCGCCGACCACGCCCGGTATGTCTTCCACGGCCTTGAGCCAGGCGCCGATGGCGCTGCCGTCGTCGTCGTAGTCGTAGTAGCCGCATAACACTTGCTGGTGACCGCGGTCGGCGAACCAGCGGCAGTTCTCGCCCTTGAGGTGGCCAGCCCAGTTGGCGATGCCGATGTCCGGGTCGGCCCCTTCCCAGGAGTCTTTCCAGGTACCCTCGACGAAGTAGTACGGGCCCTCTTTGGCGTTGTGGTAGGGGTCGATCATGTCGGACCAGAGCCAGACCTTGGCGTCGGGGCGGAGTTCGCGGAGGATCCGGGCGGACTTGCGGATGCTGTCGGCCATTAGCTGCCCGGGGGTCAGGTTGCGGGCGAGGCAGGCGAGGTCGCGGTTGGCCGTGCGCATTTCATCCTGGGACATGAGGTAGGCGTCGGGGTGGAGCAGCTCGTCGAGCCGAATGACCTGCTCGCGCATCACTTCATACACCTTCGGATCGCTCAGGCAGGCGCATACTTGGTCGCCGTATATGAAGAGGGGATGGTAGTAGCTGATGCGCACGACGGCTCCCTCGGAAATGCGGCTGTCGGCCGTCAGCTTCACGATTGGCGGGGTGTGGTATAGCTCCATGGGGTCGAGCAGCGGATCGACTATCGGCAAGAAGTCGCCTCCTTCTTCGTACTCCATGCCGTCTTCGCCGCGCACCGTGACGGGGCAGCCGGCGCGACGCAGCACGTTCACCAGCGCGATTTCCTGAATCGAGATATCGGACCACCAAACGGTGCCAGTCCCTTCGCTGGAGGTGCCGATGCCCACCATCGCCTCCTCGAATTGGAAGCTGTTGAACACGGCGTGTTGCTCGCGCCAGTCGCTGCTCGGCAGCCCGGGCAGGCAGGCGTAGTTCAACCGCCGCGGGCGGCCCTCGGCATCGGTTGCGCGCACGACGAGCTCTCCCCCCTCGCGGTTGTCCATGTCCTGAATCTTGGTGCGGACGGTCACGAGGTAGTGCCGGAAGGGCTTGAGCTTGACGCGCTGCGCCAGCCGGCAGGGCTGGTCGGTGATCTCGGTGCGCACCGCCATGCCATCGCCGGGCGCGGCGCCCGCTTCCATGAACAAGGTGGTGCCCAATCCGGTCTGCACTTCCCAGTCGTCGAAACGCTGGCCGTCGGAGGAGGCGAAGGCCCCGTTGACGAGCGATACCAGCGGGTCCTGCTCGAAGCGCAGCTCGCCCCCGCGCGCGACGAAGCGGGCATCTCTGACGGGAACGCCCTCGGCGAGGTCGGGGTCGTAGGCGAAGACGGAGCCGGCGTAGCCGACGGGCATGCAATTAGCAAGCAGTCTGAAGCCGTGCTCGCGGATGGCGTCCCGCAGCCGCACAAG
This sequence comes from Bacillota bacterium, assembly GCA_030597345.1. Classification (GTDB taxonomy): domain Bacteria; phylum Armatimonadota; class Hebobacteria; order Hebobacterales; family Hebobacteraceae; genus JAUVSA01. The sequence continues at coordinate 2,619 of JAUVSA010000149.1, read as the reverse complement.
GCCCTGGCGGTAAGAGTCGGGCATGCGGTCGATGGTGAGGAGGTTATGATCGCCGAGGAGGATGGCGTTGAAGCCGGCCGCCTTCGCCCGCGGCAGAAGGGCAATGGTCTTCTCGATGTTCCCGGGGACGGCGTGATCTCGGAATACGAACAGCCAGCGCTCTGTTAATGTCCCCATGATGGCACCTCCAGTGATGGGGAGAGAGATTCGCACCCGCGGGGATAGGTCCTGCCGGTGGTGTCCGCCGTGCGGACGCCCAAGGAGAATGGGCCATGAGTCGAGCCCGGCAGTGTCCTCCCCGGCAGAAGGAACTTACTGGCTTTGTCGGTACTGCTGTTTCGCGTTTCGGAGTGGGAGTTTGGTGTAGCACCCGACACTTTCGAACCGCTTCCTCTATGTAACGGCCCGGAGGAGAGCCCCCACGGATCACCTACCGGACCCAGACGCGATGACCCCGGCCGCGCCCGCCCGGGGCTACCACCTGTCTTGACGTCCGCAAGTGCCAGCTTTACGGCCCACCACGAGACTGCCTCTGAACAGCAAGCGCGAGCCCTACTCGCTCAGGCGATAGACGAGGAACTTCTCGGTGGTCGCCTCACGTCTGAAGCGATGCCCTCCGAGCGCGACGCGCTCGGGGCTGTCGTCACGCACGTCAGTCAGTCCCCGGTAGTGAAGACCTCGAACCATGACCAGGTAGTGGGGGGGCCGGTCCGCGATGTCCCGCAGCTGCTCCGCCAGCCACCGCTGTCGCATTTCCTCAGGAATCTGAGTCTCACCGAAGATGGGCGCGGTGCTGAGGTGGCGTGTTGGGCTCCGCCGCTCGGCCAGGAAGTAGATGGCCGGTTCGAACGCGTACACGAGGATGGGTTCTCCTGGACGAGTGCGAGCGCGTATCAAGTCCGCCACTAGCACGCACTCGCCGTAAGAATAGCCATACATCCCTGGGAAGTTCGCCCAGTACTCGTGGCGTGACAGCCGTCCACACAACACGGAGTAGGCCAGCCTGTATCGGGAGTAGACCGGGGCTGCGGCGCCGATGAGGACGAGCGCTGCACCCGCCACGGCGAGCACTCGGCGCGCACGGCCCCGAGCACGGACAAGCGATCCCGCTGCACTGGCGAGCGGCGCACTCGCCAGCAGCGCCAGCGGGAGGAGGATGGGCACAGCGTGGTAGACCGGAAAGCGCTGCTGAACGACGAACAGGAGAAACGACGCGCCCAGCCAGGCAACCACGATCCAATGATCAGGGCCCCGGCGCGCGCGGCCCGCCAGAACCGATAGACCTGTGCACAACACGCACAGCAGAAGTGTCGGCTCCTGGGCCAGCAATGCCCAGTCCAGCGCGGCCCGCCGCCAGCGCTCCCCGTCAGCCCCCTGCGCGTACCCCATCTGAGCCGTGACCAGCTCCCCCAGGTAGGCCAGTGCATCGTGGTGCGCGAAGTAGCCGAGCATCAGTGCTGTCGGCAGCGCGCAAGCCAATCCGAAGGCCCACAGGCCCGGCCCGATCCGGCGCCGCTGCCGTATGGTTGACCAACCCGCCGGTACCGTGAGGACCACAAACGCTGCGAACGTGGCCTTCAGCAGGACCAGGCACCCCAAGCACAACCCCGCCGCCGCCCACCAGGAGGTGCCCCCACCGTCGCGCGCCCGCAGCAGCGCGTAGACGAAGAGAACGGTGAAGACAGCGGCGAAGCTCTCAGCCTGAGCCGTATCCCAGTAGGACAACGTGAAGTAGGCCAGCCCAAACAGTGCCGCGGCGATAGCGCCCTGGAGATATCCTCCCTGTCGGCGCGCAATCACATACAAGACGAACGCAGCGATTAGCGCGGCGACGAGGTCAGCGATTCGCGGCGCCCACACGCTGCGCCCGAAGGCACTGAAGGCCAGTGCATAGACTGCGAAGATCCCTGGCGGCTTGATGTCCCACGCATCCCGGTACGGCAGGTCGCCATGCAGCCACCCGTCCGCGACATAGGCGAACATCGCCTGGTCCCGCCCAAACGGATAGAGGATCGCAGGGATGCCGGCCAAGACCACGATGCCCAGACCTGCCGCCAACCACACCGCCTCCTGCCTACATCTCTCGAGCCATCGTCCCCGCATGTCCTCCCGTCCCGCCGACAGAGGAGTCGTAGCGCCTTGAGGGGCCGCTGTTCCGCGATATGTTACTTCCACAAATGGAACGGCGCGCGTCTCGACCTCGGTGACATCGGCGGCTCAACGGACCTCAAGATCGTCAACAGCGCCCCGGGGATTCGAACACGCTACTACAGCAATGCCCCGATCGTTACCCTTGGCGCGCAAAGGCGACGGCCTCTTTGCCATCGCCTTTCGTGCTGGTGCCGGGACCCAGATTTGAACTGGGGACACCCGGATTTTCAGTCCGGTGCTCTACCAACTGAGCTATCCCGCCGAAGCGTGCTCGCGCCTCCCAGAAACCGGTTGGAGGGAAGCCAGCGGTCTTCACAGAACATCGTTGGGCCCTACTCCACGCGGGGTGAGACGAGGAGGAATACCATGCCAACCGAAACCGGCTCTCTTGCCCGACTCGTGCGCGCCAACGGCCGGTGGCAGCTTCTGGTCGACGGGCGCCCCTTCCTGCTGCTGGGCCTGCAGTGG
>JAUVSA010000136.1 GCA_030597345.1 Bacillota bacterium | reverse complement strand
GCGGCGGACGCGGCCGGCGTCGCGGCGAGGGCGCGGAGGGGGGTTCTCTCTTCAGGCGGTATGTTCCATTCCATCGCGTTCATGCTCACTTGGGCTCTCTAGAAATGCTATCCGAGCACGGCTATCATTCGCACACAACGCACCGGACAGGATTGCCAGTGAGCGCAGGCCGCGCGCAGGAGTTATCCGGGGCCCCGCTCAGGAGGTGATCCGGCCTCCGTCAACATGCACGATCGAGGCCGTCATATAGGAGGCGTCATCGCTCAGAAGGAAGGCGATGACGGCGGCGATCTCCTGCGGGCGAGCGAGGCGAGGAATGACGCCCGTGTCTCGTTGGATGCTCTCCAGCTCCGCCTTCTTGGCGGCCGGGTCTTCGCTGCGCAGGAAGTGCATTTCCGTCACGGTCCAACCAGGCGCGACGGTGTTCGCGCGCATCCCGTACCCAACGAACTCCCGCGCCATGTTTCTGGTCAGCGCGAGTATTCCCGCCTTGCTCGCAGTGTAGACCCATCGGTTCTCGTGGGCGATGAAGGCCCCCTCCGAAGACAGGTTGACGATGTGGCCCGGGCCCTTCCTCAGCAGAGGTAGAAGCGCCTTCGTGCAGAGGGCGGGGGCACGCAGGTTAATGGTGATCTGGGGCTCCCAGTCACTGTCTCCCGTCTCCGCGATGGAGGCGGTCCGGAGGATTCCTGCGTTATTGACAAGGCCGTGCAGACACGGAACACACTCGGTGACCTCCCGGCCCATCTTCTCGATCGAGGAGGGGCTGGAGAGATCCACGTATTGGAACCACGCTTCCGCGCCCGAGCCCTGAATCTCCGATACCTTCTTCTGCGCGGCCTCCTCGTTGCAGTCGGCAACGATCACTGCGGCACCATCGCCGGCCAATCGGCTGGCGGTGGCGGCGCCGATTCCCATTGCTGCTCCGGTCACCAGTACGGTCTTGTGCTCGAATCTCCCAGGCGTCGCTGTCATTGAAGTGCTGTTCTCCCGTTAGGTTCAGCCGGACAGTCTCAAGGACTCCACTTCAGCCCCGATGGACTGCTGTCCTCTGCGGGGGCTGCGCGAAGGCAGCAGTCTGCGAGTGTCGAGGGCCAAGGAGAGAGCGCTCTGTCTTGGGGAGTCGGGGACCTCGACCGGGCCCGGACGCAGTTCCGGGGCGAAGACAGGAGGAGCGGTCAGGTTTCCCGCTGGAAGCCGGCGAACATCTCGTGGGCTTTGCGGAGGTCAGCCACGCTGGTGGGGCGGTCCTTCTGGGGAGACAGCTCGACCGTGATGTAGCCGCTGTATCCAAGCTGTACCATTCGCTCGATGAGGTGGTGGTTGTCGGTCGTGCCTTCGCCGAAGCGCGTGAAGTCAACGCGGCCGCGGCCGCGGTTTTCCTTGACGTGGATGTGGAGCACCCTTCCCCCGAGCTTGTCGATGAGCTGGTCCATGTCAACGTCGGAGGCGTCGAAGTGGCCGGTGTCGAGGCAGATCCCAACCCGCGCAGAGGGGATGGCGTCACAGATGCGGGCGTAGTCCTCGACGGTCTCGAGGTTGCTGCCCGCGTGGTTCTCCAGACAGATGAGCATGTCTAGATCTTCAGCGGCGGGCACGAGTTTTTCGAGGATCCGTATCGCGCGCTCGAGGCCGCCGCCTTCCCCGCGTTTGCACCCGGTCGCCACGATGCGCGAGCATCCCAGGTCGCGGGCTATCTCCATCAGCCGGACCTTGTGGGCGACGTCCTTGGCGATGTCGAAGTCGCTCTCCGCCCCGAAGCCGTGCCCGTAGACGGCGGCCGGGAGGAGGGACGCCCGCCCGCACCGCTCGAGGAGATCGCGCTCCGTGGATGGCAGCATCGTGGCTGCATCCCAGAGGTCGAACTCGACATACTTGAACCCGGCTGCCGGCAGCATCTCGAAGGTTGCGGCGAAGTCTTTGTAGTCGAAGCCCTCCACGGAGAGGGTCGCACAGGCGAGTCGGATCATGCTCTGTCACTCCGGAGGCGACGTGATGATGACAATCGAACCAGGTGTACCGGTCACTTCGCCGTAGAACCATCCAAGCCTTGCTGTGAGGGTACCGCTGCTGTATCGTGGATCTCCTATCTCGCGGGAGGATGAACCCACGTGCCGATGTCGAGCGTCCGCGAGAGCGCTTTGAGGGCTGTACCCCTGAGAAACACTATCTGGGGCTTCTGTGGGCCTTTGCTTCGATGCCGGGCCGGTGATATCCTGGGCGCCGTGAGGGCATAACTCGCGTTTCAACGCGGCAGACGCGTGTGTGGTCTGCGCACACGGCACTGCATCGGACGCCAGTCACCGCGGTCGCAGGGCCGTCCGAAAAGAGCTGTGTGGGGCAAGTTGCGGCCACATCTGGCCCACGGTCAACTCACACTGACAACGAGCCGGTGCTCAGCTAGTGTCGGGACAGTACGGGGATGAGATGCGGTCCGGGGCCCTGCGGCATAGGGATATGCCGCAGGGCCTTGCTCCTCGGTGTGTACGAATCGGCCCAAGAAACCTAACAGACCGTTCTCAAGAGTGCCCTCGTATTGCGGAACGAATACTGTAGACACAGGGCCGGGCGAATCCGGGATGCACCGGATAGCCGGGTCCTCGTTCTTTGAGGACTGCGAGAAGCGTCCCGATAAAGGCAAACCGGCCGAAAGGCCGGGACGCAAAGCTCTGGACCTAAGGTCTGCTCTCCGCGGACGACGGTTGCCAGGCTGCCGAAGACGCTCCCCGTCAGCTGGGTCAGACGATGACCCATGCGACGCGGCTTCTCCGGCAGCCTGGCATCTTGTCTGTGCCGGTCAGGAGGCAGCACAGTGTCCGTCAAGGTGATGATTGTCGACAACATAGAGCCGCGGCGCCAAGCGGCGGAGGACACGTTCCGCAAGGCCGGCTTCGAAGTATGCTCAGCCAGCGATAGCCTCGGGTGTCATCTCAAACTGCGCCCCGAGCGGCCCGATCTTGTGATACTGCAAACGAAGCTGCCCTTCGTTGGTGGGCTCCAGATACTTCAGAGTCTGCGCAAGGGCAAGCAGACTTGTGCTATGCCTGTGATCGTGCTCGCAGACGCTGATGAGATGGAGTCTCTGTCTGATGCACGGGCGAGCGCCCGCGAGCTCTATATACCGAACCCGGTGTCGCCAGCGACGCTGGTGGCCGAGGCTACTCGGATGCTGGCTAATGGCGACTGGTCCTCGGCCGAGGACACAGATTCCCCACTCCCGTCAGGTGAGGGGCCGTGGGGTGACCGCTGGGCGCGCCGGCGCTCGATCCCTGTCCGCGATCCCGTCTAGCCGAGGGCGGGACCCTCGGTGTGTGTCAACCGCGAGTGGGGCATTCTGTGAGTGTCGACCGTTCGTGAAACCGGTGCAGATCCCCAGACCCGGGAAAGCCGTCGTGGCCGGTTCCATTGCCGGTTAACAAGGGCATCGTGTCTTCCTGGCGCGCCTCGGGGAGCCGCGGCCACGCTATATGTCTTGTGTCTGCCTTCCCAATCCGAACGCTCTCATGTTTACTTCCAGGAGCGAAGGGCGCAGACACATCCGCAAGCTGCGCTGCCAGGCATCTTCTGGGAGTTGGAGGTGGCGAGACATAGCGCCCATGAGCACGGTGTTGGCAGCTCGGGCGTTGCCGGCCCCGCGCGCCAGTTCGGCCGCGGGGATCAGCACGAGTCTGTGTCCGAGACTTCGAAGCCGATCCACCACGTCCTCCGGATAGCCGGGAGCCCCTGGAGGCCGCACTGCGGGCCGAATGCGAAGCTCATCCGCGATCACCACACCCTCCGGGCGCAGCCGATGCAGGTGGCGCAGCCCCTCCAGCATTTCCAGGGCCAGCAGGACATCGACCTCACCATCGGGGATCAGGGGAGAGCGCACCCGCCGGCCGAAGCGAACCTCGCTGACCACAGCTCCGCCCCGCTGCGCCATCCCATGCACTTCATTCTTCTTCACGTCGTAGCCGGCGCAGATAGCAGCTTGCGCAAGCACATCGCTTGCCAGGATGATGCCTTGGCCACCTACCCCGGCAATGGCGATGTTCGTCACTTCACCCACTGTCCGGTTCCTCCACAATCGCCCCCGCAGAGCAAAGCTGCCCGCAGACATTGCATCCCACGCATAGCTGGGCAATGATCTCGACCTGCTTCTTCTTCTCTCCCTCTGGGGTCTTGTCGAAGATCGCGGGGCACCCATGAGTGAGGCACTGCCCGCAACCTACGCAGCGCTCGACGTCAATGCGCCGGGCCCGGCGGCGTTCCTCGCGGTCGAGCAGCACGCATCTGCGCCGAGCGATGATCACAGTTGGCTCGCTCCGGCGCAGGCCGGCCTGGATCAGTTCCTTGCTCTGCTTCATATCATAGGGATCCACTACTGCTACGTGGCGCACACCGATCGCGCGCACCAGTTCGTCCAATGGCAGGCGGTGAGTGGATTCACCGGCGGCCGTCCTTCCGGTGCCAGGGTGGTCCTGGTGGCCGGTCATTGCCACCGTCTCGTTATCGAGGATGATCACGGTGGTGGCCCCGCGGTTGTACACAATGTCCATGAGGGGAGCGATCCCGGAGTGGATGAAGGTCGAGTCTCCAATTACGGCCACTATGTTGTCCGAGCGGCCAGTCGCCTTCTCTACGCCGAAGGCGACCCCGAGCGACGCACCCATGCACACACAGGTGTCCATTGCCTCGAGTGGGGGCTGTACGCCCAGGGTGTAGCACCCAATGTCCCCCGACACGAACACCTTGAGCTGCTTTAGCACCGTGAGCAGTGCCCGGTGCCCACACCCCGCGCAAAGCACCGGTGGCCGTGGCGGTAGATCGGGCAATGGTGCGCGGGGGGCACTCTTGCCGGCCTCCAGCAGCCGCGCGACAGACGTGGGCGAAAGCTCTCCCAGGCGGGGAGAGACTGGTTCATGTGAGAGCCGGACGCCAAGCGCGCGGATCTGCTCCTCCAAGTAGGGGTCTAGCTCCTCGATCACATGGAGCCGATCCACGCCCTCCGCGAACTCTCGGATGAGGCCGCTCGGCAGAGGATGGGTGAGCCCCAACTTGAGAATCGAGGCCTTCGGCTGGACCTCCTTCACGTACTCATAGGCAATGCCGGAGCAGATCACCCCGATCCCCCGGTCGCCTTCCTCGATCCGGTTGAGAGAACAGCTCTCGGCCCACTCCGCCAGTGCGTTCATGCGAGCCTCCACCAACTCATGCCTCCGACGCGCGTGGCCGGGCACCATCACGGTCTTCGCTACGTCTCGCACAAAGCCGGTCGGAGTACGCTCCATCCGTTCGCCCAGTTCGACGATGGATTTCGAGTGGGCCATGCGGGTGGTGATACGCAGCAGCACCGGGGTGTCGAAGCGCTCGCTGATCTCGAACGCGGACCGCGTGAACTCCTTTGCCTCCTGGGAATCGCATGGCTCCAGCATCGGGATCTTCGCCAGCCGCGCGTAATGCCGGTTGTCCTGCTCGTTCTGGGAGCTGAACATGCCGGGATCATCGGCCGAGACGACCACCAGGCCGCCACGCACTCCGACATAGGAAGCCGTGACCAGGGGATCGGAGGCGACGTTCAGGCCAACGTGTTTCATCGAGACCAGCGCCCGGGCGCCGGCCAGGGAGGCGCCGAGCGCTACCTCAAGTGCGACCTTCTCATTTGGCGACCATTCAGCCTCGATCTCAGGGTACTGGACCAGCGCTTCCAGAATCTCGGTGGCGGGTGTGCCTGGGTAGGAGGTGGCAACAAGCACGCCGGCCTCGAACGCCCCCCGGGCGATGGCCTCATCGCCGGAAAGGAGCACGCAAGTGGCGGAGGGTGCAGGAATCGTCATGGGAACTCCATCTCAGGTTGCTTGCATCAGGATAGCACAGGGCCAGCCGAGGCCGCAAGGGAATGACCATTGTCGGCACCTCTCCCCACAACAGAGCATCGTCCGGATATCGGCCGCATGTCGTCGGCTGCCACACTTGCTTCTCCCGGGCGTAACACGCTGCGGGCAAGAGGTATGGCTGCCGGGCCGTCGAACCACTCGCCTGAAGCGAACGGCCTGTTGGCGAGGGTTACGGCTTTCCCATGAGAGAGCGCTGTGCCTGAATCTGCGCCTTGTTGGAACCGCGAAGCAGAGTTCATCGTGCCGGG
>JAUVSA010000049.1 GCA_030597345.1 Bacillota bacterium | reverse complement strand
GCGCGCCCAGAGACCGTCGAGAAGCCGAAGGCATTGGGACGGCGTGGCGGCGGCGGTGACGCGGGCATCACCTGCTCGGTGATGAAGGCGATTGTGCATGACACGGGAGAGGAATTGACGGCCAACGTCCCCAACAGAGGGAGCGTCGATGGGATCGAGGATGACGCAGTAGTGGAGGTCGTCTGTCGCGTCGACCGGAATGGCGCGCACCCACTGCCCGTAGGGCCGATTCCGCTTGCGTTTCGGGGGATCATGCAGGCCCTGAAGGCGTACGAAACCCTGACAGTGGAGGCGGCGGTGCAACGCAGCAAGCGGCTGGCGACGCTGGCGCTGCTGAACCATCCCCTGGTGGGAGACCTGGACGTAATCGAGCCGATGTTGACTGAAATGCTCGAAGCACATGGCCTCAGATTCACGTGACATGAACCCTCGCATTGGCCACTCCTGGGGCACGAGGGGGCGCCAGCGGAGGACCGTTTGCCGGGAAGAGATAGGAGCCTGGCAGTGAAAGAGCAAGTCGTCATCATCGGGGCAGGCAGCGCCTACTTCACGCGGAAGCTGGTCGTCGATCTCATCGACCGCAACGAGCCGTTCGTCCTGGGACTCGTGGACACCGATCCCCAGGCGGCGGAGATGGCGGAGAAGCTCTCCAGGAAGATGATTGATCTGAAGCGCGCCCCCATCGAGGTTCGTGCATCGACGGACCGCCGCGAGCTTCTGCCGGGCGCGACCGCCGTCATCAGCACCATCGCCGTGGGCGGGCGCCGCGCCTGGGAGCAGGACGTTCTCATCGCCCGTAAGTACGGCATCTACCATCCCGGCGGCGACACCTGCATGCCAGCCGGCACCTCGCGCTCGCTGCGGGCGATCCCGCCGGCCGTGGCAATCGCGCGGGACGTCCTCGACCTCGCGCCCGGCGCGCTCTACTTCAACTACACGAACCCGATGGCCGTGCTTTGCAGGGCGATCCGCAGGGAAACGGGCGCGGATGTGATCGGCTTGTGCACCGGTGTGCGCGATGTCGGCAAGTACCTGGCGCACGTGTTGGAGACCGACCACTCGTGCCTCCGCTACAACGCCGTGGGGATCAATCACCTGACGTGGTTCACGGAGATACGCGTAAATGGTGAGGACGCTAAGCCCCGGCTCCGCGAGATCGCGCATGATCACATTGCCCGTGCTCGTGAGCTCTCCATCTCCGTTGACGACAGCCCCGAGAAGGCCGACCTCCGGTCCGAGGTCGGGGGACTGCAGCCCTTCTGCTGGCAGTTGTACCTGGTCCTGGACGCGTTCCCGGCTGTGCTCGATGGGCACGTGATGGAGTTCTTCCCCCACCTCTTCCGGGGCAAGAACAGCTACTTCGGCGCCACCCTCGGTCTGGGCTTCGAGGGGCACCGAGCCGAGGAAGACCGAACCTACGCGCAGATGCAGCAGGAGGTCCTCTCCGCCGATCCTCTGCCAAGCGATTACCTGGAGAAGGTGGCCGGCGGGCACCGCGAGGATGTGATCGACATCATCTACAGCATCAGGAACGACGATGGCGCAGTCTACTCTGTCAACCTGCCCAACCGCGGCCGAGTCCCGGAGCTCCCCGACGACTGCATCTTGGAGGCGCCCGCGGTGGCCACGGCCGCCGGCCTGAGGCCGCTGGCACAGCCGCCGCTCTCCTCCGGCCTGCTGGGCACCCTGGCCACCCGCTTCCAGTGGGTGGAAGTCACCGTGGAGGCGGCCGTTGAGGGCAACCGCGACAAGGTCATCCAGGCGCTCATTCTGGACGGAGCGGTTGACTCCTATGAGAACGCGGCTCTGCTCGCGGACGAGCTCATCGCAGCCCACGCCCAGCATCTGCCGCGGTTCTCAGCTCAGAACCCCTAGCCTTGATGAGAGGAGCCGTAGAACGGCGATGAATCTGCACGGTTCTCTCAGCCGCCCCGAGGTCGAGCGTATGCACGGCTCGGCGCTGGGCGCGCTCCGTGAAGTCGGCCGTTTGGATTGACCGCAGAAAGGAGGGGCATCTGTCCTCTCAAGAGCTGAAGCTAAGCCGACCCGCCCTCTTCCACTCAGGCGAGCTCGAAGCCATCGAGGAGACAGCTCTCCGGATACTGGAGGACGTGGGCATCGAGGTGTCCCATCCGGAGCTTGCGGCGCGCGCCACCCGCGAGGGATTCGAGTTCTCGCAGACGCGCGTCCGGCTAGCGCGACGCCAGGTGGTCGAGTTCCTGGAGGAAGAGCGAGGAGGCGCACGGAGGCAGCAGGGAGGGGCCGTCTCCGATGACGGCTGCCACGACCTGGTTGCTCACGTCAGCCCATATCCACAGAGCATCCATGACCCAGAGACGGATGAGATCGTCCCGTTCACCGCGGCGCGACTGACCGAGGCGACGAGGCTGGTGGGCTCGACAGCCGGACGTGGGATCGTCCCCCAGGTGCCGGGCTGCCCAACAGACGTCCCCGCCCCTTTGCAGGTCATCCTCCAGTACCGAATCGCCGCCGAGAACCTGCCGGGAGGCGGTATACCCGTCGATGCCAAGGCACTGGAGTCCCTGCCTTACGTGATGGAGATGGCGGACGTTCTCGGACAACCGATCCAGAGCCTTCCGGTTTACGTCTTCAGTCCCCTCAAGTTGGCCGGCGAATCGCTGTCCGCAGTCATGGAGTACGAGTCACGCTTGGACAGCGTCGGGATCGGCTCGATGCCGGCCGCGGGAAGCACAGTCCCGGTGCGCCCGGGCGAGGCGATGGCCCTCGCCGCTGCCGAGGTGATCGGGTCGGCTCTGATCTTGCGTGATTGCATCAGGCCGACGGTGCATTGGAGCATCGGGGTGCACCCGTTCGACATGAGAGGTATGGCGATGAGCTTCGGCTCGCACGAAGCCTTGCTCTACGAGATGGCCTCGAGTGAAGTGAACGCCTACTTCCACGGCCGGCCCCCGCGACCCGCGGTGGGGAACATTCACACCCTGGCCAAACTGCCCGGGCCGCAGGCGGCCGCCGAGAAAGCGAGCATCATGACGATGGGAGCTCTCCGGGGGGCGACGGAATTCCACTGCGCCGGCACCTTGAGCCTCGACGAGGTTTTCAGTCCGATTCAGTTCATGGCTGATCTCGAGGTGAAGGACCACGTCCAGCGGCTAGTGCGGGGACTGGAGACCGGCTGCGATGCGGATGCCACGGTGGCGGATGTGCGGGAGGGACTGAAGGGGGGATTCATGGGGACAGAGCGGACCTTGGATCGATATCGCGACCTCTACTGGCATCCGCGGCTGTTCGAGCGCCGGTTCCTGGGACCGTGGCGGAGCGCGGCGAGCCCGACCTTCAACCAGCTGGCGCGTGAGATGTGTCGGGAGTTGGTTGCGGGGTACGATTACGAGCCGCCGACGGAAGTGAGGCGCGAGATCGAGCACATCTGGGTGCGCGCCGAGCAAGAGCTAGCGCGGAAGGTGTAGCCAGTGGGGCAAGCATCCTGGGAGGGCGAGCCCTACGGCCGCTCCCTGGACACAGGTGCAGGGGAGCAGTTGTGGCCCCGCTGGACCCCACTGATCAAGCCGCCGATCCGGCAACCACAGCCTGGCGTATGTTGCGCACACCAATGCCAGACCACCGCGGTAGACCTGCGTTCCCCAGACGCTAGCTTCAGGCTGTCCGGGAGCCCTCCACGTCGATTCGCCCCTTCCACCTCTGAACACACTGCTCGGGGAGGGCATCGGTGACGCGGCCGAACAGCCACCGCGGTCACTCTGGCGCGAAGGAATCGTCGGGGGTCGGTGTGACTTGGCGGGCGGTCGGGGTTGCCCTCGTTTTGATGCCCTTCCAGTCGTGGTGGATCGTACAGATGGAGGTCATCCGTTACAACGTTTGGCCCACGATGCTGTCTCTGCCCTTGCACACCGTCTTCATCCTGCTCGTGCTAGTGGGCCTTAATGCGTTGATCAAGTGGCGAGCGCCGAAACGGGCCCTCTACCACGGTGAGTTGCTGACGATCTACATCATGCTCGCCATCTCCGGCGTCATCGCTGGATACGGTCTTGTTCAAGCCCTCGTAGGATGGATCATCGCGCCCATCGGAAGAGCGACAGCCGGGTACGACTGGGAGCTGCTTTTCCAGGACGTTCTTCCGGCCTGGCTGGTGGTCACAAGCGAGCAGACTCTGACGTCCTTCTATGAGGGCGAGAGCACTCTCCTTGCTGCGAAACATCTACTCGACTGGGGAAGGCCCGCCCTGGCATGGGGCGCCTTCATACTGGCGTTCTTCGCGGCTATGCTGTCGCTGAACGTTCTGCTGCGCCGTCGCTGGATTGAGGAAGAGCGCCTCACCTTTCCCCTCGTGCAGGTCCCGGTAGCCATGGTGGAGCCATCCGGCTCACTGTTTCGCAGCCGGCTGCTCTGGGTCGGCTTCGCTATGGCTGTCGTTCTCGGTTCTGTGAACGGTCTTCACACACTCTTCCCAGCCATACCCAGTCTGCAGCCTGACATGAGTTCACTCAACGAGAACCTGGGAGGGCGCTGGGACTGCTTCCTCAAGTCCGGGGGCACCTTCTGGCCGCCGTACTGGTGGGCGGTCGGCATCGGCTTCCTCATGCCGGTGGACATTGCATTCTCATACTGGTTCTTCTTCTGGGCCGTAAAGATGGAAGAGCTGATGACCGCGCTGTGGGGGTGGGACATTGCGCCCGACGCTCCGTTCACCCATCAGCAGTCTGCCAGCGCCCTGTTGGCGGTGGGGATCTTCGTCCTGTGGTCTGGAAGGAGTCACCTGGCCAGGGCGATCCGGCAGGCACTCCGGCCCAGCTTGGCCCGGAGCGATGGGGAGGAGCCCCTGCGCTACCGGTGGGCTCTCGGGTTGCTGTTATTCTCCGTTGCTGGCATGGCCGCGTTCGTGCGACTTGCGGGCGCCCCGGTGTGGATCGTCTTCATGTACCTGGGCCTGTATCTGGTCGCCAGCCTGGCGTTGTCGCGGCTCCGGGCAGAACTGGGCGCGCCGCAGACGGAGGTCTATGCTGCCGGCCCCCACACGCTTCTCACGCAGCTCGTCACGCCGGCGTCGTTCCCATTCCGCGGGCTCGCGATCTTGACCTTATTCGGATGGACGTCCAAGGCGTACGGGATGGATGCGACGCCGCTCCAGATGGAAGGGTTCAAGATGGTGCAGGCTGCGCGCGTGCCCGTGCGCGGGCTTGTCGCTGCGATGTTCGTTGCCGCTGTCGCCGGTCTCTTGATGGGCTACCTTGCGCTGCTGATGCCGTTGTACAGCCTGGGGGCAGACAGCGCCAAGGTCGGCTTCGAGGGTCCCACCGAAGCCTATGCCTCGCTGATCACGTGGACTACCGGCGTGGCGCCAGCTCCTCTCCACCGAGGATCAGCCATGGGCGCGGCCTTCCTCTTCACGTTCTTCTTATACGCCATGCGCAGTCGGTTCTTCTGGTGGCCGTTTCATCCGATGGGATATGTGCTGGCTCCGATGTGGTTCACGCATCATCTCTGGATGTCAGTGTTCGTTGCGTGGACCATAAAGACACTGATCCTGCGGTACGCTGGGCTGCGGGGATACGCCCGGGCGCTGCCCTTCTTCCTGGGCCTCATTCTTGGCGACTGCGTCATCGGCAGCGTGTGGGCCTTGCTTAACCTGCTCTTCGGCATACCCACATTCAGTGTGTGGATCTGATCCGCTTGGCGGCAAGAGGCTTGCACGCGTGTGCCCCCCGTGCTGTGCAGAAACTCATTGTGGTTGTTAGGCGGCGATGGAACTGCCCAGACGATCTCCTCCGGTTCTGGATGATCGAGTGGCGAGCAGACGGGCAAGGACGTGCTGAGACCGGGATCCCACATATGCTTAGCTGAGATTGGAGTTGGGGCACCGTCTGGCACGTGGCCTGTCGCTGACCTGGTATTCGCCTCGCCTCAAGCCTCCCAGACCGGTGTCATTGTCGCTCGACAACCACAAGAGGAAACATTTCGGTGCCAGTCGGGGGAGGTGTACCTGTACATGCCCGGCGAGGCGACGCCCGAGCCGAAGGCGACGCCTCCGGCGCATCGGCGGCCGCACTTCACGAGCTGGCACGAGGTCGTGCTGGGCCCGGGCGAACAGCACACCTCGCCGCCGGACAGGCTCCACTGGTTCCAGGCGGGACCGGAGGGAGCAGTGGTGTGGACGTTCTGCTCGCGCATCGCGATCGGCGCGGACCGCTTCACCGATCCCCAGATCGCCGGCCTGACCTGTGGCGTGCAGCAGAAGGAGTAGTCCGCCGCGGTTAGTCGAGCGCGGCGCCGATGCTGTCCGCCATGGTGCAGAGAAGCAGAGAGCAGGAGATGGCGCCGGGATCGAGGACGCCGCGGGATCGCTCGCCGAGGCGGCTTGCCCGGCCCTTCTTCGCAACAAGATCTCTCGTCGAGTCCCGCCCCTGCTCCGCCGCGGCCTTCATCGCCTGAAGGGCGGAGCCGAAACTCTCACCACCGTCCAGGGCATGATCGAAAGCGGCAACGGCAGGAGCAAGGGCATCGAGCAGCGTCTTGTCGCCCACCTCCGCCCCTCCGATGTCGCGCACCTTGTCGAGGCCGGCGTGCAGCATCGCCGAGCACACCGCCGCATCGACCGCCTCTTGTCCGCGGGCGGCCCGCGCCATCGCCCGGAAGAACGATCCGTACAGCGGCCCCATCGCCCCGCCGATCTCGTTGAGCAGCACGTTGCCCAGGACCTGGAGCGCGGACGCCAGATCCTGCCCGTCAGTGAGCTGCTCGCCGGCGAGGGTGAACCCCTTGCTCATGTTCACGCCGTGATCGCCGTCGCCGATGAGCCCGTCGATGTCGCTGAGGTGTTGCGCGTTCTCCTGGATCACGCGGGCGAGATCGCGCACAAGGCGCACGCCATCGGCGGTGGGGAAGGTGCGGTCCATCTCACATCTCTCCGCACTGCGTCAGGCCCATGCTGTCACAGGGCAGGTCGAGGCAGGTCTTTAGCTCTTCGTCGAGTTTCATCACCGTCAGCGTCACCCCGCCCATCTCGAGAGAGGTGAAGTAGTTGCCCACGTACGGGCGGTAGACGGAGATGCCGTTCTCTTCCAGCAGGTCCTGGACTGCGCCGTACAGGATGTACAGCTCCATCACCGGGGTGGCTCCCAGACCGGACACGAGCACGGCGGCGTCCTCGCCGGGAATGCCTTGAAGCTCCGGCAAGATCACCTCCACCATCGTGCGGGCCATCTCCGCCGCCGTCTGCAGGGGCACCACCCGTATGCCGGGCTCTCCGTGGTGCCCAATGCCCAACTCCATCATCCCCGCCTCAATGCTGAAGTTGGGGTGCCCGACTGCGGGAATGGTGCAGGGGGAGACTCCCACGCCGATGGAGCGCGTGTTGTCGATGGCTTTCTGCGCGGCCGCGATCACCTCGTCCAGCGATCCCCCGAGGGCGGCCTTCGCTCCGCCCACCTTCCACATCAGCACTTCGCCGGCCACACCGCGGCGGTTCTGCCGTTGATCCGGCGGGGCGGAGGGTACATCATCGTTCGCCACCACCGTCTTGATCTCGATGCCCTCGTCCGCGGCGTCCTCCATGGCGAGCTTCACGTTCATGGTATCGCCGGCGTAGTTGCCATACAGGCAGGCCACGCCCTTGCCCGAGTCCGCGGCGCGGAACGCATCCAGGAAAGCGACGCCCGGAGGCGAGGTGAAGATCTCGCCCACCGCGACGGCATCGCAGAGGCCCTTTCCGAGGTAGCCGATGAAGGCCGGCTTATGGCCGGAGCCGCCTCCGGTGACGACGCCGACCTTGCCCGGCACCGGCGCCTGAGCGTACTTGAGAACGCGCGGATTAGCAGTGGCAGCGATGCGCTGCGGATGGGCCTTCGCGAAGCCCTTGATCATGTCGGCGACGACCGCGTTGGGGTCATTGATGATGCGCTGCATGAGACCTCCTCATGATTCAGGCCGCCCCGTCGTGCATCTCGGCCTCGATGGCGCGCATGCGCTCGACCTTCCGTTGGGAGCGTCCGCCCTGGAACTCGGAGTCGAGCCAGGCGCAGATTATTGTTTTGGCCAGTTCCGGTCCAACGATCGCGGCACCCAGGGTAATGATCTGCGCGTCGTTGCTCTTGCGAAGTCGTTCCGCCGAGTAGACGTCATGACAGGTGCCGGCAAAGACGCCTCTCACCTTGTTGGCCACCATCGCCATGCCCAGGCCCGTGCCGCAGATGAGGATGCCCCGGTCGAAGCGGCCCTTCTGCACTTGGCGCGCCAGGTTCAGGGCGACGTCCGGGTAGTCGGCCTGGTGCGAATTGAGATAGGCGAGATCTTCGAACGGCACGCCTCTCTCGGCGAGCAGCCCGCAGAGGACCTGCTTCAGCTCCAAACCGTATTCGTCGGCATCAATGGCGATGCTCACGGGACTCCCTCACGGCAATTCCCATTCGACCCCACTGTTGCCCGCGCCTGCGCTGAGCGAGCAGTTGCGGGGAGCACGCTGAGCTCTGAGGCATTGCCTAGTGTGCCGTCCCAGTGTTAGCTGCGGAAATACAGGAGCGCGTCAGCCGTGGGCAGCCCCCGCGTGCAGGCATCGGCTGCCTCAGGCTCGATCGGTACTTGCTTCCTCGGCAATAATGATCTTCCAGACCCCGGCCCCGCCCTGTCGGAGCATGTTGACCCCCTCCTCGACTCGCGCCAGCGGCAAGCGATGGCTGATGATCGGAGCGACCTTGATCTTGCCACGACTCATTAGCTTCAGTGCGACCGGGAAGTCCCAGCAGTAGCACAGCGTACCCAATACCGTCAGCTCGTTCAGTGTCACCTTGGTCAGGCCGAAGGAATCGGTTTCACTCCCGGACCACCCCATGAGCATGATAGTCCCGCCCCGCTTAACCAGGTCAACGGTTGATGCAAGCGTATCGGGACGGCCCACCGCCTCGAGCACGCAATCCGCACCGATGCCATCGGTGAGCTCCATGACCCGCTTCCGCACGTCATCGCGCGTTGGGTTCACAACATGGTCAGCGCCCAATTGTGCAGCCAGGTCCAGCTTGAAATCCTCGACATCCACCACCATCACCTCAGCGCCCTTGATCGACGCGAACTGGACGGCCAAGGATCCTACGGTGCCGCAACCCAGGATGACGACGAGATCTCCGCTCTTCAGATGACAGCGTTCGATAGCGTGCAGCGAACACGATACCGGCTCCGCGAGCGCCGCCTCCTCGAAGCTGAGATTGCAGGGCTTGTGGTGAAGGAAGCGCGCGTCGGCGATGACATAGTCCGCGAGCGATCCAGCCACCTGATGGCCGATCAGCTTCAGGTCACGGCACAGGTTGTACCTTCCCCTGCGACAGGCCGGGCAGGTTCCGCAGGTGAAGAACGGTTCCACGACCACGTCCTCGCCCACACGCCAGTCATCCACCCCTGAACCGAGTTCGGCGACGACGCCCGAGCACTCGTGGCCGAGGATGATTGGCCACTCGATCATCGGATGGTGGCCCAGATACCCGTCAACATCGGAGCCGCACAGTCCGCACGCCTTTACCTCGACCAGCACCTGGCCCGCCTGAGGCACCGGCCGAGGGACCTCCTCAATCCCTATCCTCTCGCGTCCGGTGCAGACGGCCGCTCGCATTGTTCTCATCACTCCTGCCTCCCGGGTCACTGCGCGCGACTCCAACCGGTACCAACTCCGACCGAGTCACACGGCCGACTCGCCGCGCTCCGGCCTTTGCGGTCTACTGCTTACCTCCCCATGCCTTCTGCGCCCAGGTCTCCATGTTCCTGCTAGATGGCGATGGGACACCTCTGACAGCCTCGCTGGCTTGTCGGAGACATGGGCGAGTGGCGCGGCTGCGCGACGAGAACCGTCGGCTGACGTCTGAGCTTCGGATGCTCAAGGCGCGCTTCGGTGACGCCCCTGCAGCTAGAAGCCGAACAGATCATCCAGCGACGGCACCCTGACATGCTTGAAGTAGACATCGTCTTTGTCCGACACGTCGTTGTCCAGGAGCACCAGGTGGACGTTCGCCGGGCTGCCTTTGACGACCGCCGTTCCGGGCGGCGATATCGTGATGCCCTCGAGTTCCTCCAGGTCGGGATACTCGGGACTGATGTCGAACGTCACCGCACCGTAGTACTCCCCGGTGAAGACGTTGTACACGTAGATCCCAAAGGGCTTCTTATCAGACACCAGAAGCAGCTTGCCGGCCGGTGTGATAGCCCCGCCCTGAACGCGGGTGATCGGATGGGATAGGCTCACGGTTCCGGCGTGCACGTACTTGTTGCCTTCCGCCTTCCTGTAGTAGACGACGGAGTAGGCCGGGCCGTCTGGGGGGTAGGTGTAGCCTCCCTGGTCGAACCTCGACGTGTATACGTCTCCAGTGATCGGATTGACAGCGCACCAGGGGAACTTCCCGGCTATCCTCTTCCAGTGATCCTGCACTGCATAGAGATCGCCCCGGTGCGGGAAGCTGGTCGGGAGAATCAGCAGTTGCTTCGGCTGCTCGAGTGCCACATACAGATTGCCGTTGAAGCAGTCGAGATCGCCCACGTGGTCGCTGTCG
>JAUVSA010000257.1 GCA_030597345.1 Bacillota bacterium | reverse complement strand
TCGAGCACGGGTGATTGTCTGAGCTGCGCTAGCCCCTCGAACCTATTGGCGGCGTGCAGGCGAGAATGCCAGGCCAGGTAGTGGCGCCGGTAGCTCTCCAGCAAGCGATGTCCCAGCGCGGCCGCAGCCTGTGGGTCGGACACGAGTCGCTGGGGGGAGTCGAGGTGATCGAGCAGGGAGCGGCGGTCCTTCGCAAGCAGCGATTCCTGGGGAGATTCCATCCTCTCGTCGGTCACCAGTCCGCGCAGTCGGGCGAGGGCCCCGAGGTGCGACTCGAAGAATGACTCACACGCCCGCCAGGCGGCCACGAGCCGCGCCGTTTCCTCCACCCCGCCGGGTAGTCGCTCGGCCGCTCTCACGAGCTTGGTCAGACCCCCTTTCGAGGTCAGGGCGGCCGCGACGTCTCTCGCCAGCGCGTTCGCCCGCGCCAGCGCCTCCTCGGCCCAGGTCCAACTCTCAGGCCGATGGCCGAGCGTCTCTGCCGCCCGCGCAATTGCCGCGCGGTCCTCCTCCTGTCGCGCCGAAAGCTGCGCGGCCCGGGCGATGATGTCGCCCCAGGCGCGCTCCTGGCGCGGGAGATCCCAGGGCCCATCACCTTCTCCCGACACGGCCTGCCAGAGGAGCGATGCGCGCGCTGCCACCTTCCCCGTCAGGGCCGCTCCGCGCATGACGTAAGGGAGATTGTCTCCCAGGGGCGCAGCAACCGCGTCGATCCTGACGGGCTCCAGGAAAGCGTCGAGCGCGACCAGATGACCGGTCCGGATGAGTGCTGCTATCAGCAACTCGGCCTGCTCGTGAGTAAGGCCCCAGTGGCTCTTCGCCAGCCGACCCGCGAATTCGCTGTACGGGATCGTCTCGCTCGGATCGATCTGATCCGATCCCGACCGCGGAGGCGCGGCCTCGATGGCGGATTCCAGCAGCGCGCGGTTCTTCAACGCCAGTCGCGGATGGCGCTGCTCTCCGGTCACCAGGCCCAGGGGCACGGCATAGGACAGGAGGTGCGCTTCGAGCGTAGATGCCGGGGGCAGGTTCGCCTCTCCGGGACGGATGAACTGGTCGATGATCTGGTTGGTCTGCGCGCGCCCGACCAGCCTCCGCGCCGGGGCGACCGAGCTGAATCCCGGGAACAGCTCGCGGAACGAGGCCGCGAAGATCGCTCTCAGCGTCTCTTCCCAATCGCCGAAAAGGGTCTGGAGACGCTCTGGCTCGATCGCCTCTTCTCCGTCGAGGCGTATCACCCGGCCCTCGTAGTAGGCGCGCTGAAGCATCTGCCTCGCTTCTGATTCGGCATCGGCCCACCGGGCGCGGAGCTTCTCCCGGAACTCTCGGTCGCGCCGGCGGGGGAGAGTTCGATCCACGACCATGGAGGCGAGGGCGGCATGCTCGATCAGACGCTCCACTTCGGTTTCGCTCAACTCCCGCGGCAGCCAGGCCAGCAGCCCGGATGAGAAGCGGCCCCTGGCCTCACTTCCGCTGCTGCGCCAGGCGGCTTCCTGCTCGTGGAGGCTGACGGTGGGGATGGCGAGGAAGAGGCGCGCATCCTCTCTGACGCTGGGAGATTCGAGGTCCCCCGCCAGGTTCTGCAGCTCGGCCGGGCCGATCCGGGAGAGATCCCGGCAGACCAGGCCGACGTAGCGTCGTGCCTGCGACCAGATGACACTCAGCGTACGCGGTTCGGCAAGCGCGGCGAGGGGGAAGGCGGCCTCGCGGCAAGCCTCCAGGGCAGCGCGCGCCACTCGGGAGTCATCCGGTTTGAGCTCCGCAAGGAGTTCGGTCAGCCGCTGCCTGATCCGCTCGGAGGCATCGGAGGAGATGTCCAGGTAGAACTCGTCGGCCTCTTCTCCCTCCCGGCGGCCCCGCTCGACATAGGCGCCGCGCCGGTGGAGCGCGTGAAGCAGTTCCGGGAGCAGCTCTGGATTCTGCCACAGCTCGGGCTCTGCACATCCGACCAAGCTGGCGCGGAGCTGCTGCCTGGACCACCGAAGCTCTCCCAGCCCGAGCAGGCATAGGGCTTTCATGATAGGCGACAGCAGACCCTCCCGCCCGGGGGATATTCGGCCGGCGTTCGCCATCACGACTTCGTAGGCATGGAGGTGACGCTGCCCGGCGGAAGTCAGCGGCATCTCTCCGCGAAACACATCGAACGCGACGTCCGGGGTGACAAGGCGATTAGCAGGCAGCTCCGTCCACCCACCTTCGACCATCGTTTCCTGGAGCAGTTGCACTGCGCTTCGGGTACGGGAGAGACACGATTCCGCCGCGCGCTGGACGGCCTGGAGGCAGAGGGGATTCAACGGATACGATCGCGCTAACTCCGCGGCGGAGAAAGGCAGCTCGCCGGCAGCGTCGGCGTGCTCGTGATACAGGCGCGTCGTCGCTTGTTGGAAGAGCTCGGGGTCCTTCTTGCGCACGAGGCGCTGCTGGACCACCCACTCCAGCCCGGACAGGTCGAGGATGAAGGCGGGGCGGAAGCGATCGCGAAGCTGCCGCAGGGTCCGCCGGTCGATATCGCCGACCTCCTCAAGCCCCCGCTGAGTGACGCAGATGAGCCAACAGGAGTCGCTCGCCGATCTCTGCGCAAGATACTGGAGGAAGGAGGCGTCCGCGTTGAGGCCACGGCGATCTTTGCCAGCAAGAAAGGTGCTCAACTCGTCGAGGAGCACGACGGGGCCGATGATCCCGTGGGCCGCCAGTGTCCGGCGGAGCTGTCCCCAGGCCTCCGCCCGCGAGCGGCGCCAGTCGAGGGGGAATCCGGTTTGCTTCAGGAAGTCCAGCGCCACCTCGGCCGCCTTCGCGGGTGCGTGAGCGCGCAGCTCCTGCCATGTGAGTCCGTGCCCCTCTTTCGACGGTGCATCTAGGGCATCGCCCCCTTGTACGGCATCGCCCCCTTGTACGGCATCGCCCACTTGTGGCAGCACGTAACGCGCGACGAGGTCGAGCAGGTGCGACTCGTCCGTGAGCGCCACCTGCAGCCCGTGCCGGTTCGCCAGCTCCGCCTCGATGCGCGAGAGGACGACGTGCTCCAAGGGATGTGTCTGCGCGGTGTACTCGTCAAGGGCAACGGTGACCACAAGCCGCGGAGACTTGAAGTCGGGCATGTCGAAGTCGGGATGCGCCTCCAGGAAGACGGGACAGGCCTGGCCCGCATGCCCGCAGAGGAGAGTCAGTGCCGCCAGCAAGTGCGACTTGCCGGCTCCGTAGACTCCCTGGAGCAGGAACGCGTCGCCGCGTTCCTCGTCCCTGCCAAGGGATCTGATGATGGCCTCAAAAGCGGCGCGTGTTTCCTCGTTCGCGAGGGAGTAGCTCTCCAGCAGCGCGCGCAGCCCTTCTCCAGCATCCCTGCCCGCGCTCAGGTCGCCCCTCAGGCGCTCGACGTCGCTGAGGGAGATCACTGCCGGCGCGCTGGAAATCGAGATCAGGTCACCGATTCGGATGGTGGTGTCCGGCGGCATCGGTGGTCGTGCGTCCCCTCGGGCGCGGGGTCTCG